>JANYGR010000047.1 GCA_025359355.1 Bacteroidota bacterium
TTACAACAACGTCAAAAGCAAGACACCAGAAAACCAAAAAGCATCAAGCATTTAACAAATTACATCAAATCAATGAAGCAGACGATCCAGAACCTATAGTGGGTGATCTCGAAGCAGTTGTTTGAACTCAGCAGAATAGCACGAACGACATTTAAATCGATCTATGATACCCTTTGATGCATAAAATCTAAGAAGTTTCATCTCTCGTTTACAGCAACAGCAGCGATAAGTGGCTTCTTTTTGATCCTCTGATTTAGTCTCAGCTTTTTCCACAGTTTTAGTAGACATATATTGTTTATTAAAATTATTCCTTTAACTCAATTTTTTAATTTAACAGAAATAAAGACTAACTCATATTACTAACTAAATGACCGATTCAAGAAAAGCGTATATGAAACTTAAAAATGATTATAATGACCTGTTTGAAAAGTATGTATTATGCAGGAAAATTGCTCTTCAATTAGTTCACAGAGAAGAATGTATCGAACGGAGCGAGACGTTTTGTCATATCTGTACCAAAAATTACTCTTGTCCGACAACATTATTGATTCATTTACAATCCAGACGGCATCTTGATAATGTAAAATCATACTGCCTAAATTAGATATAGTTGAACGGTTTTTGATGTTTTAACCTTTCAATTTCATTTTCATTTTTATTAACCATATATATTTTCATTTTGTCATCATACCCTGTTGCAGAAGCGAATGACTGCCCTCGATACCGATCAATCAAGAAGCGCATGGCAAAGAACCCACAGTTAGATGACTGATCAGATTGCTGAACCACATTATTAACCTTTAATTTTAATAAATTCTTTGGCTTTATCATCTGAACAATAAGCTTTATATCAGGCAATAAATCAGGTGGTATGGCATCTGCAAATGAATTGTAGTACTCAATACTATTACTGGACTCAGGGGTATCTCTTCCATCAATATAGACAGCTACCCAATGCTTACCCGGTTGACTGCTCCTGTCTGTATTCATAATAAAAGACACCCTTGATTGTGGCTTTACATGTGGTAAGATTGTCTTGATCTCGTCTCTCATAATTGTACCTAGATAACCTCTATCACGGTAACGAGCCATTACACGGTCTATTTCATCATCATAAACACCTTCTTCATGACTTGATCCTTTGCCTTCTTTAATCATTCTAGCTCTCCATTTTTGGAATGTTTCTTTTGCTTTCCCACGTGTGTCTCTTGGTACGTGATGTCGATATTTGGCCATATCACTAAACATATTCCGTTGTGCTTGTATTTCTTGTTTTTCAATTTCTTGTTTTTCAAAATCTTGTTCTTGTTCTTGTTCTTGTTCTTGTTCTTGTTCTTGTTCTTGTTCTTGTTCTTGTTCTTGTTCTTCAATTGCTTGATCAAACGAAGGATTAAAGTGAATAGGATTTCTTTTATCAAACTCATCCCCCGGTGCAAAGTGAATGGGAGAGTCTCGTGGTGAATCTGTAGGCGGTCGTTTTTGTTCTTCTATTTTTTCTTTCTCTGCTCTTCTTTGTTCTTCTTTTTTTTCTTTCTCTACTCTTCTTTGTTCTTCTAAATAATCCCGCCTATTTAGCTGAAATTGTTGTAATCTGCGTGTCTCAGGAGTTAGAGGTTCTGTTAGAGGTGGTTCTATTTCAGATTTTGGTTCATAATATGGTCGCTCTTGTAAATCAGTCACTTCCATTGGTGATGATGATGACGATGAAGATGATGATGGCTCACTTAATAGTTTCTTCGCATCCTCCAAACGTTGATACAAATCTTTGTCGGTATCAGGCTTTCCTTTTGTGGGTCCAAAAACATCTGGATGAAAATCAGGTGTGATGTCATCTACTTCTAATTTAAGTTGCCTTTTAGTTTTTGGTTTATCTCTGATTATAGGATTGATGTTTTGATAAGATGAACTGGATGATGAGGAATCGGCTGGTTTCGGCACAACATCATCTGGATTAATATACAAATGCATTAAGTTATAATATTCCAACCACTTCTTACCGATGTTAACCGTAGGATTTTTTAAAAACTTAATAAATGCTGGGTTATTATACATTGCATTTATCCGGTCTAGCTCTGACATAGCTTTTATCCGGTCTCTATCTGTTACAACTAGGTCGTGTGTGTCATCCGGCTTATTGTCAGCTTCACCAGGTTGTCGATTATTTGATACCACCAATTGATTATTTGATACCACCAATTTATTTTTTGCTTCTTCAAGTTGTCGAGCGGTTTTAACGGCATCATTTATCAACTTATTGTTATTATCATCCAAATTAGCATTAACTCCTTTAACACCTGAGTTACCAACTGTTACAATGTTATTAGGTTTACCTGATGGACCTATAGGATTTGCTTTTTCTCTTCTTCTTGTGCGTCTTGCAGGATTTGCTTTTTCTCTTCTTCTTGTGCTTCTTGCAGGTGCTTGATTGATGTTCACGATTGCTTTTGCGGAATTGGTGATTTTCGTCTTCTTGGATTTCATTGTCTTTTTCAAAAGTTTATAGATAGATGCAAGTTCTTTGTTGGTCAACTTGGAATTTACATAAACCTTTTTTCCTTTTACAATAAAATACTTTTTACCACTAGAACTTTCATGTAGTTTTGGTTTCATTATAATATAGATTAGATAATTTAGATACCCAATGATTTTGCAAGTTGTTCGGCTACAGAATCACGGATTCGATAACTTTGACTCTGTGCCGATGCTTGTTGTGCTGATGGTAAAAGTACGAGCTTATTAACTGGTTTGTTGTTCTGTTGCTTACGGATTGCTTTATTACTCTTCTTTTGCATCATAGCCAGGTCCCTAACCATTTCTTTCAGGTCGTCAAATTCATTCTTTGGAGTAAAGCTTGGAAAGGCAATGTCATCTCGTGATCGTGGTTTTCGTGTTGGTTTTTTCTTTGAGATAACAAAATCCCCATCATCACTTGACGAGTCACTGTCTTTATCATCTTGTGAACTTAAATCATATTCATCAGCTGTTTCCTGTTTCTTATTCTTGAGTGCTGTCATCCGTGTTTCTCTTCCTTTCTTTAAATTGGCAAGTCTAGCCAAGCGCTGTTTTTCAGTCATTGATTTCTTAGTTTCTGCCATATAAGATTAATTGATATAATAATTTTTCTTTGTATCGGTTGAATGTGGTTGATTGTTGGTTGTAATTCTGTTGTAAGTTGGTTGAATAATTTTTCTCTTTATACTATATAGATGTTTGTCAGGAACCCGTATTTTCTGTATGTTAACAGCCGAGAACGCCTATCAGGTACAGACAGTGACTTCACATATGCAGTGAACTATCCAGAAGGCGAAGAGTTTACCCACTGTGTGCTCTTGAATGCTCTTATACCGAAATCATATTACTTAATACAGAATAATACCCCACTTGATGATAAATTCCAACTTGATGAAAATGGAACAACGGTCACAATTACGGTACCACTTGGCAATTACACTCTAACCACTTTCAAGAACACTATAGGAGCGCTTTTAACTGCTGCCTCGCCAAATGGATTAACATATACTCTATCATACCCCGCTAATAACATGCCGGACACTGGTCGATGGACCTACGCGCAAAATAATGCAGCGATTCAGTCAACAATCATTTGTAACGAACATCTCTATGAACCCTTTGGCCTGTTACGTGGGTCAACAAATGCATTCATAGGGGCAACGTTAACCAGTACAGCAGTAATTAAGATGCAAAGTGAAGACCGTTTATTGATATCTTCCTCACTAATTAACAATGGTAGAGACAGTATTTTAGCGTCAATCAACAGTACGAGTTCAATTAACTATAGCAGCATCAATTATGAATGTCCTGATTGCCAGTTTTACTCTCATCAAATCAAAAAACAGTTAAATACAGTCAGTTTCACATTAACAGATGAAGACTTTGAGGTTATTTCAACTAATGGTCTTAACATCAACCTCTCAATTTTATTTTATCGAGCTGACCCAGTATATGATCAAATTCGTGATGTCATAAAAATGATTCTGTTGGAGAAAAAATAATATCTTCGTAATATATATAAATGGCATCAGAATCTAGCATAGCTGAAGGAAGCAACATTGTCACCGCTGATGAATTGAATTTTCAACAGAAATCATTTTCTCATAGTTCGACAAGGTATAATGCTCAATTTCCTAATACATTCGGTCAGGCAATTAATTTGAATCAATCTACTACGCCTGTGACTATCAATATCGGTCCTAACGTAATGAATCTAGGAGAGGCGATATTGAACTATCAACTAAACTTACCGGCAGCTGCTGCATACATTTGGTATCATCGCCAGGCTCTACCAGGTGTTAGTCACATACAATACTACGCAAATAATTCAATGTATATCGTTGATCTGGATAATGTCAGCAACTACTGCGACATCATGATTAAGAAAGAGACATCGAGAGAAGATTTCCTATCAATGGACCCATTATTGAATGGTGTAGGACAAAGTAATAGTGTAGTGAATGTCGTTCCTGCATTACGTAATTCTAACACTACAGTAGGAAACCTTCCAAATCTGGCGGCAAATCCAAGCTCTATGAATTTTACAGAACCGGCTTACTTTGATGTTTCAGCCCTTGCTCAACCTGTTACCCTCATTATATCCTTCAAGTTGAAATTGATTAAAAATACATGGTTCAGTTGCGCGAAGGAGATGTACTGCCCACTTACGACCTACCTCAAAATCTACTTTGGACCTCTTAGCAAGATCGCGTACAACAGTACATCAAACGCATCACCGTCTGCTGGAGTTAAGACTAGTTACAATGGAGGAGCCGCAGCAGGAGCAAATGCAACAATTACAAATTTACAGCTTATGTTACCTATTGAGACTAACGAAAATATTATATCAATGATGCAGAATAAGGTCTTGACATCGGGTCTATCATATATTATTCCTTATCCAGTTGCATTTAAGAACAGTAACAATGGGAACTCACAGACGATCTCAATTCAGTTTGATAGTACGAATGGCCGGACCCTGCAGAAGGTCATACATGCAGTCTTCAACAACCTTGAGGATTTGGATACAGCATTTGACCACCAAAATAATGATGTAATCGCTGGTAGTGCAGTTACCGCAGCCCTCCAGAAGGTCCAGTCATATTATACGATGATCAACTCAAAGAGGCAACAGGATCTCACCCTAGATTGCACAGCAGCTGGACCATATCTTGATTATTTACAGAACAGGAAGTATCTAGAAGGTAGCATCTTAAGCAACTTGAACGTTTATCAGTATAATTGGCATCATACAGATGATTTCTGTCAGTTTGGGAGTAACTATGATCAACAGAACACCGGAGAATTAGTGTCAGGTATACCGTTAAATTTATCACCAATCACATGGGCTTTTAATGGTCAAATAATGCGTAGTAATGCATTTCAACATTACACATGGGCTATATTTTCAAAGAAGATGGTAATTGAACCAACTGGCCAAATTATAGTTGAATAATTTATTATCTAAGTATACAATATAAAATGCGTGAAATAATTGATAGACAAACTTTTCTTATATCGGTTAATATGTTTAATTTTAACACTGGGGTCAATAGAGTTTCTTCACAAGTTAACCTGCCAATGAATTTAAGATTTGCAGCCGATGAACTTGTTTTAAAACATATCTCATATAATTCTGCTATTCCTCCAAATCAGGCAACAGCTGATATAAATGATATGGTTCAGATATGGTGCAATATAACCAATGATAATCTAATTGGATCTTTTACAAACAGTGGGCCAAATTCATTACCTGTTAACGTCACTTTGAATAATCATTTTACGATTAGTAATTATTTTCAAACAGGAAATTTTGTATTATCGTTTCAACAAACTGGAAGTACAGCAGCAAGTTATAACCCACAACCACTGATCTCGTCACAAGGAGCACCACCTGCGCCACTAGTTCAAACAACATTCGGTGTTGTCGCAATAACAATTGAATTTCTGAAACACTCAAAATAAATAAAATGACTGTATATATTAATGATCTCCTTAAAGCAAATCAATGATAAAGTCGTTAAAAAGATATATATTCCTGAAGAAGATACAAGACCTATAAAGGGGTTTGATGTGTGCCCTGAGGTCTTCAGTAATATATTCCTATGTGCTAAAAAGAAGAGTGGTAAGACATCGGCTACATTCACATTGTTAAAACATTGTTGTGGGAAAGATACGATTATCATTGTATTTTGTAGTACTGTTTATAAAGACTCTAATTGGATACAGATAAGAAAATATTTTGAAAAGAAGAAAATGGATATTCGAATTTATACGTCTATTTACGAAGATGGGGAAGATCAGTTGGAGAAGCTGATTTTTGAGCTCAGTGAAGACGCTAAGGAACAAGAACAAAATAAGGATGCAAAAATTGAGAAGCCCAAAATGGATAGATGTGATATGATCTTAGAACGACTCAGGAATCCACAATTGGCGGAAGAGAAAGAAGAAGAAAAGGAAAAAAATCCGAAGAAATGCAAGTATCAAGCACCAGAATACATTATTGTATTCGACGATTTAAGTAGTGAATTGAAAGCACCTAGTTTGTTAAGCTTGATGAAACGCAATAGGCACTTTAAATGTAAGCTAATAATTTCATCGCAGTGGGTGAACGATATCCCTCCAATGAGTAGGAAGCAGCTGGACCTTTGGTTGATTTTCAAAGGGTTTACTGAGAAGAAAATGATGGAAATTCATAGAGATTGTGACAGTGGATTGCAATTTAATTTGTTCTATAAGATGTATCAGAAAGCGACCAAGAAGCCATTTAGTTTTCTGTTTATAGATACCAGAGCAGATTCGTACAGACGTAATTTTGATCAACAGTTCATGATAAAGTTGGAAGAAGACAAAGAAGAATAATAAGTCTATAAAAAATTTAAATATATTACATTATTATATAAAGATGGTAACTTATCGAAGAAGACTACCTGGCAGACCAAGACGTAGAGTAGGCCGAGGCCTGATGGATATGATTAGATCAGCGCACAATTGGATTAAATCGAACAAAATTATATCTACAGTTGGAAATGCTCTGGGCAAGGCTGGAGTACCTTATGCTGGTGCTATTGGGACTGCTGCTGGTACACTTGGTTATGGAAGGCGTAGACGTGTTGTAAGACCAAGAGTGAGACGAGTACGATATCTGAGACCTAGAGTGAGACGACGAAGAGTTGGAGGTAGTTTGAGATCACTGCTTACTTCAGCTCATGGTTTTATCAAACGCAATCAGCTTGTGTCTAAGGGCCTTAACCATTTCGGACATAGTAAATTAGCGTCTGCCGCATCAAGTCTTGGCTATGGAAGAAGACATATGGGTGGAGGTAGTATTAATCAAGTTGCGGCTATCAAATTCTGAATGTAATTAATTAAACCATAATTGGTCTCATTAGTTGAAGTAAGTTAAGCTGCGAATCCCGCTTGTGCGGAAGATATTCCTGCATAGTGCCATTTTGAACCGTCACAATATATATCCATGTAATCTCCTGCGGCTGCAGTCCCATTAAACCGTGCAGTATTCGTTGTTCCAGTTTTGATGATTGTATTAATTGTATTGATTGTAGTGTTAATTAGAACTCCATATACGCTGGTTGCATTTGGTGATGTTACGCTTATTAAACCCGCAGGCAATGCCGATAATACAAATCTATAATGTAGTCCTGCTTGCAACACCGGTAGGTTGATGACTATAGGAGTGACAGTCGATGTTATAGAGAATATCTTGCCGGTATCTGCAGCACTTACATTGTAATCAACAGCTAGTGACAGAGTAATGACTTGATTTGTTTGAATGTATCCAGACATCTTTTATATACTTATACGTAGATAATATTTATTCACAATCCGGTTTATTCTTCAAATCTTCATATTCCGTCTCACATTCAATCAAATCTTCTGCCAAGTCTTCAAGTTCATCTTTGACTAATTCCGGTA
>JANYGR010000006.1 GCA_025359355.1 Bacteroidota bacterium
CTAACATATAAGGCTTAAACGAAGTTGAGGCACGAAACTTTGATTTAAGCCTGTGTTGAACAAAGCGAGAGGTAGCCTAAGCAATAAAATTTACTATGGGGATTTAAAAAAGTAGTTTGTTACTTTTCAATTGATTTTAGAGTTTCGTTTTTTAACGAAACTTTTTTTTACGTATTATTTGCGTAAATTATTCTTTGTGTGATAAGTAAAGAACGTTTGACCGTATTGATTTTACTATTTAGTTGAACGATAGGCAAAGCAGGAGCTTATCGCTTAAGGTTAAGCAATGGTGTTTTTTATAGGAGCTTGTTTTTTGTGTTGAGCAATAAATTTTAATGGAGGTGCATTGGCATCAAAACTTTGTATGCGTATCATTGTGCCAGTTTTACAACAAGGGCATTTATCAGCATCAAAATTTAATTTAGTTTTTGTAATTTCTTTCCAAGTTGATTTTTCTTGTTTGGC
Organism: Bacteroidota bacterium; assembly: GCA_025359355.1. Classification (GTDB taxonomy): domain Bacteria; phylum Bacteroidota; class Bacteroidia; order B-17B0; family Aurantibacillaceae; genus UBA4416. Next base: position 466 of record JANYGR010000006.1, read on the forward strand.
GGTTATAATTCCTAAGCTAAATTGATACTTGCGTAGCAAGGGTTTGTAACGATTGGCTAATATACCATAATGCCTTATTTTAGTGAACTTTGGTGGCAGTATGTGTAAACAAAACCTACGTAAAAATTCATCTGCATCTAAGGTCATTAATTTTTGTTTGCTTTTATCAGCATAATCTTTATAGGTAAAACTTACTTTTTTATTGCTTACATTTTTAATGCGATGGTTGCTAATGGCTATTTTATGTGAGTAACGCCCAAGGTATTCTATTACTTGTTTTGAACCTCCAAATGGCTGTTTGGCATACACTACCCAGTTTTTGTTGTATATTTCTCGTCTTAGTTTTACATCCATCGTTGAGTTTTTTTGTTTCAAAAACAAACTGAGCTTTTCCATAAACTTATTTTTGTAAACGATGCTCATTGCTTTTACAGGAAACAAAAATGTGCCTTTATTTTTCATCTGTTTCCAATTACCTGTATCTGTCATTCCACCACCAGGTATAATCATGTGTATGTGTGGATGTAATGAAAGGTTTTGTCCCCATGTATGTAAAAGGCTTATCATACCTGTTTTTGCTCCAAGATGTTTTTCATCACTTGCAAAAGCTTCAATGGTTTCTTTACTGGCTTCAAACAATATATTATACAACTCTTTTGGATAGTGTATACAATACGTATTTATTTCGTGCGGCATAGTAAACACCACATGAAAATAAGTAGTTGGTAATAAATCTTTTTCTCGAGCTTGTATCCAACGTTCTTTATTGGTTACTTGGCACTTTGGGCAATGCCTGTTGCGGCATGAGTTGTAACTAATGCGAATATGATTACAGGAAGTACATTTATCAATATGTCCACCAAGGCTTTGGGTTCGGCAAATTTCAATAGCATGTAACGTGCGTAATTGAAATTTAAGTGGCTGATTTTTTTTGATAAACAACTGCTTGTAATCTTTAATAATAGTTGCCAACTCATAGGTTGGTTTACTCATCAGCCTTTTATGTTATACAAGCTATCAAGTGGACTGTGAGCTAAGTTTGGTTTTATTTGCGCTACATGCAAATAAACCATCGTAGTGCGCATATCGCTATGACCTAAGGCTTTTTGTATGGATTGGATATTTACCCCATCTTCTAACAAATGAGTGGCATAACTATGCCTTAAGGTGTGCATACTTGCTTGCTTTTTTATAGCTGTTTTTTGTAAGGCTTCGTTTATTACATATTGTATGCTGCGCTCTCCCATAGGCTGAGCTGGTGTTTGTCCTTCAAATAAATAAACCTGTGGTTTTACTTCTTGTATATATTTTAAAAATGTATTAGCTAAGTAATGAGATAGTACAATGTATCTGTCTTTTTTGCCTTTGCCACATCTTACGTGTATGAGCTTTCTATCTAAATCAACGTCGCTAATTTTTAACATACGAAGCTCATTCATTCGTAAACCTGCACTATAAGCAAAGCACAATAAAAAACGGTGCTTTAACAAGCGTGGCGCTTTAAACAATGTTTTGCATTCTTGCTGAGATAATACTACTGGAAGTTTTTCTTCTTTTTTGATACTTGGCAGTTGGAGTTTTTTTTCTTCAACTCCAAATAATTTAAACCAATGGCGCAAGCCATAAACTGCTTGTTTAAAATAACTCAAAGATGGCGTACCTTCTTGAGCCATACGATACAAATAACTGTTTATCTCATCACTACTAATACAATGAGGGACTCTATTAAAATGCAAGGCTATAGCCGCAATACTTCGACTATAGTTGGTTATCATACTCTTGCTATTCTGATCTATTGTTACTCGCTCAATAAATTTTTGATAACTCTCTTTAAATCCAACTACATTGGTTTTGGCTTGTTGAACAAGTGTGTTGTAAGTTTTTTTTGGTTCATGTTAGTTTGTTTATATATTTATAAAAACAAAGAACTGATTTTAATCCAACATAAACTAACACGGCTACCGAAGGTTTGGTTCAAC
>JANYGR010000104.1 GCA_025359355.1 Bacteroidota bacterium
ATCCTATCGTGCAGGCGGTTGGTGCATACAACCTTTTGAGCCAATTAAAAAGGCATTGGTAAAAAATTCTATTTTTGTGGATAGCACCATTTACCATAATGGTTTTCATAATTCTAATGCTCATAGCTATGATTTTACTTCAGCACCAGCTAAAGATGAATGGCACTTTGATAACAATCCATGCATAGAAAACGAAACTGGTTTGTTTACTGAAATTCCTACTACAACAGATCGTATTCCACCTTTATTTTATTGGAATTTATATTTTAAAATGAAATCCAATCCAGCAATTTATAGACCTGTAGGAGATGGTAATTGGTTGGTAGATAAGAAACGGATCTATAAACATTTTTATACAAGTACAAATCATTTTGCTTGTGCCGATGGTTTTTTCGCATCTCGCTTGTTATCTATCTTAGATCATTGTGAGAAACAAAAACGTAAAAGAATGATGGTATTGAGTCATCCAAAATCGTTAGCTCCCTATTCGTTTGATGCTCTGGATGCGTTTATTAATAAGGCTAAAACAAAAGGACATACATTTTCTACTATAACCAATTAATGAATCGCATCAAACATATTAAACATCACGAAATTGATTTTGAAAAATGGGATAAAACTATTTTGTCATCGGTTTACCCTTTAGTATTTGCACAATCCTTTTATTTAAATGCAACTTGCCCGCATTGGGACGCTTTAATTATTGGAGATTACGAATCGGTTTTCCCTTTAACTTACAATACAAAATTAGGAATTACGTATTTGCATCAACCTCCATTTACACCACAATTGGGCGTTTATGGCAAAATTACAATTGAAATAGAACAATTGTTTTTTGATTATATCAACACGCATTACAAATTAATAGAGATAGAATTAAATGCATCAAATCATTTACAAACTCATTTTTATAAATCAAAAACAACTTTTATTATAGATTATAAAATAGGTTATAAGTTTAATCAAAATACGAAACGCAATATTTCAAAAGCAAGCGAACATCAATTATCGTTTGTGCAAATTCCTGAAAATGAAGTATTGTTACTTTCTGAAAAGTATTTAAATCCCTTTCTACATAAGGGTTTACATTTGCCAAAAGGATCTATTCATTTATTTACAGAATTATTAAAATCATCTTTAGCAAATAAAAGTTTATACTCATTTAAAGTCATTGACGAAAAAAATAATTTGCAAGCTATTGCTCATTTTATATCAAACGGAAAACATACGGTTTATTTAAAAGGAATTAATTTTGATAAAGAAGTTAGTTTAGGAAGTATGCATTTATTAAACAGCTCTGCTATTCAGTTTTTTGAAAATAAATGCGATGTGTTTGATTTTGGTGGTGGCTCTAAGGAAAGTTTAGCAAATTTTTATAAAGGCTTTGGAGCCTTGCCATTACCTTACAGCTTTTTGAAAATTAATAGGTTGCCTTGGCTAATTAAATTACTTAAAAAATAGAAGGAATTTGTTAATTTTAAACACACAATCTATTTACACCGAATACAAAGAAGCACTTGAAAACAATCTCTATAATTATACCTTGTTTAAATGAGAAAAATTATATACGTCGTTGTCTTAACTCTATTCAACTGCAAAGCTATCCACCTCATTTAATTACTACATTTATATGTGATGGAGGGAGTATTGATGGAACAGCCGAAATAATAAATGATTTTGTTAAATCGAACACGCAATTTTCATTATTGTTTAATGAGAAAAAAACAACACCCTATGCTTTAAATTTAGGAATCGTCCATTCAAAAGCAGACATCATCATCATTCTTGGGGCTCATTCTGAATTAGATGTGAATTTTGTTTCTAATAGCGTTGCATCTTTTGATATTGATGATAAAATTATGTGTGTGGGAGGAGTCTTAGAAAATGTATATGAAAATTCAACATCACAAATAATTGGTGTTGCAATGTCCTCTTCCTTTGGAGTAGGTAATGCACATTTTAGAACAGGGAATAAAAGTGGATTTGTTGATACGGTTGCTTTTGGCGCTTATAAAAAGGAAATATTTGATAAAGTAGGTTTGTTTGATGAAGAATTAATTAGAAATCAGGATGATGAATTTAATTTTAGAATTACAAATGCCGGCTTTAAAATTTATTTAAATCATACTATTAAATGCAACTATTTTGTAAGAGCTTCTTTTCAAAAGTTATTTAAGCAATATTACCAATATGGTTATTGGAAAGTGTTTGTAAATAAAAAACATAAAACAATTACTACAATCAGGCAGTTGGTTCCATTGTTGTTTGTGTTATACTTGTTCCTCTGGTTAACAAGTAGTTTAATCTCAATTAAATTATTTTTAGTGTTAGCTAGTTTTATGGTATTATATTTCATTTTAGCATTTTTAGCTGCTTTTCAAAAAAAACCAGAATCATTGAATGCTTTGTTAGGAATTGTTTACACGTTTTTTATTTTACATATAAGCTACGGATTAGGCTATTTAAAAGGTATATTTGATTTCTTCATTTTACGAAAATCAATTAAAAAACACGAATCCTTATCGCGTTAGATTATGTTAGAAAAATTAAAACAGCTATACTTAAATTTTTCGTTCATCTTTCCTTTATTGATTGCGTTTCTATTACCTTTTGGGATTAATTACGGCATTATCATTGCGTTTTGGTTGATTAGCTTCTTTGTATTTGATGATGTAAAATCTGGTGTACGAAAAATGTTAACTAATAAATGGAGTTATGTTTTTATTTTATTTTTTATCATACATGCATTAGGCTATTTTTTTTCAATTAATAAATCTGAAGCATTATCTAGTATCGAAATTAAATTGCCATTTATATTTTTACCACTATTAATATTCACTTCTAACTTTAATGAATTACAACTTAAAAAAATAGTTATTTCATTTGTATCAGGATGCGTATTACTTGCATTTACCTGCCTTTTCAGGGCAACTTATTTGTATTATGCAATGGATACGAATGCCTTTTTTTACTCAGATTTTACCTATTTTTTGCATCCAAGTTATTTTTCTATGTATTTTGTTTTTGCACAATTAATTGTGATGTTGTATTATAAAACATGGTTGTCTCATCTTAAGTATCTCAATCTGAAAATTGGCTTTATATCTCTTGTTTTTTTAGTATGTATTTTTTTAGCTTCTTCTAAAATGGGAGTAATAACTGCCTTCACGATATTACCTGTAACACTTTTTGTACTACTCATAAATAGAGGGTATAAAAAATCGATGATTGTTTTTTTAGTAGCTTTAATTTCAATAATAGGCATAGCTTACAAATTATTTCCATCACCTTTTCAGCGTTTACAAACAGCTTTCACAGTCACAACCTCTTCCCAATCCATTGATTTATCAGCCACTGAAAGTACAGCAGTTCGTATATTAATATGGAAACAAGCAATTAATATCATCAAAGAAAATTTTGTATTTGGTACAACGCCTGGTGATGCTAATGACGCGCTTTATCAATCTTATCAAAAAAACGGCTTAACAGGGGCAATCAAAAAGAAATTAAACGCGCATAATCAATTTTTACAAACTTTTATTGGTACAGGTATTTTAGGATTTATATTATTATTTCTAATGACAATTGGTGCAATTGTTTTTGGATTTATAAAAAGGAATTATGCATTAGTACTGTTTAATTTTTTAATTACCTTTAATTTCCTTGTAGAATCTATGCTTCAGGCTCAAGCCGGATTTATATTTTTTACATTTTTTCTTTGCTTTTTATTACAATATCATTTAGGTAAATTTACAAACCAAAATAACATTCAATTAAAATGATTCCATTTTCACCACCACATATTGACGATAAAATAATTGCTGAAGTAACAGCAGCACTTAAATCGGGATGGATTACTACTGGTCCCAGAACAAAAGATTTCGAAAAACGTATCACCGCTTATTGTGGAAATAAAAATACGTTGTGTTTAAATTCAGCTACGGCAGGATTAGAAATTATGTTACGCTGGTTTGGAGTGGGGCAGGGCGATGAAGTGATTTTACCAGCCTATACATATTCAGCCACAGCTAATGTCATTATTCATTGTGGAGCAACACCTGTTTTTGTAGATGTAAATGCTGATGATTTTAATATTTCCGTTTCAAACATCGAAAAAGCAATTACATCAAAAACAAAAGTAATTATGCCAGTTGATTTTGGCGGCTTTCCCTGCGATTATGATGAAATTAATACATTAGCTGTTAAACATCAATCATTGTTTAAGCCAAGTTCTAAAAATCAAGAAATTTTAAAAAGAATACTCATTTTATCTGATTCCGCTCATTCTTTTGGAGCAACTTACAAAGAAAAAAAATGTGGTTCTTTAACTGACGTTTCTGTTTTTTCATTTCATGCCGTTAAAAACCTAACAACTGCCGAAGGTGGAGCTATCGCTCTTAATTTACCAGCTCCATTTGATAATTTAGAGGTGTATAATTATTTGTGTATGCTCACCTTGCATGGACAAAATAAAGATGCCTTGGCAAAAACACAAAAAGGTAATTGGAAATACGACATCATTGAGGCTGGTTACAAATGCAATATGACCGATTTGGCGGCTGCTATTGGTTTGGTTGAATTAGAACGTTATGATAATGATACACAATTAAAACGTAAACAAATTTTTGAAGCATACGATTTAGCATTGTCTGCGGATAACCGATTGCAAATCCCAACTCATATAACGCCTATTAAAAATGGTTGTTATCATTTATATCCCTTAAGAATTAAAGGCATTACAGAACAACAGCGTGATGCAATTATGAAGGAAATTTTTGATTGCGATGTGTCAGTCAATGTGCATTTTATACCCGTACCTAACACAACGTTTTATAAAAACTTAGGATACGATATGGCCAACTATCCT
>JANYGR010000013.1 GCA_025359355.1 Bacteroidota bacterium
GTATGCTTCACGGTAATTTAATGTCAATTTTTGTGTAAAGTTTAAGCCGTAATTCCAGCCTGTTTCAGGATTTAATCCATAAGGCATTGCTACATTACTAGATTCTATAATCCATGCACGAGATGTTGCCATTAAAGCTGAGTTTTCAGCAAATACATTCGCTGTCTTTAAAGCCCTTCCAGCACTGAGTCTAAACACTGTTTTGTTTTTGTTAAGTGCATAACGAGCGTGCAAACGTGGTGTAAAAAATAAGCCATAATAATTATGATAATCTGCTCTTAAGCCCGCAACTATATTAAATTTATCGCCTGAGTTGTGCGCCACCTCAACAAAAGCACCACCTACTTTTTCATCACGATTATATTTAAATAATTTGAATGTTTCGTCAACCTTATCATTCATAAAACTAGCACCAACTTTATAGGTGTTATCGGTTGTTTTAATAAAACTTTGAAAAATATAATTGGCATAAAACGTTTGTTGCAACCCATTATAATTATTCAACCCGTAAAAATTATGTTGATCGTGATTAAGATACGACAGCTGTAAACCCATACTAGTAGATTGTTTTCGTTTAAACACAAAACCAGTTTTACTATACAGTTCCCATTTTTTATTAGAGAGTCCAATTTGATACAAAGGCAGCGAATCATTTTTTATGGTAGATGTAAATTGACCTCCAATTCGTTCATCCGTTAAATAACCTCCTCCGAATTGTGCTTCGAATCCTTTTTTTGTATGAAAACTATATTTATTCATCACGTTATATTGCTTGCCAATGGGGATATCCGCAAAGCCATCATGATTCATATCTTGCACTAACGGATTGAAGCTCGCGTGTGATAATAATCCTACAGAAAATTTTTCATTAAAGCGATGCTTTACATTTAAGTTATATTCATTACGTCCGTTTTGATTAGCATACGTATTAAAATTTAATTTATCAGACGTTTCTGGATTTTGTAACTCTGTATTGATTTGCCCTGTAAAGCTCTCGTAACCATTAATTACAGAACCGGCACCTTTGCTTAATTGAATTGATTGAATCCAAGTTCCTGGAATAAAACTTAATCCGTAACCATTTGCTAAACCACGTAAGTAAGGCATATTTTCTTTTGTAATTTGTGCATACTGACCAGATAAACCAAGCATTTGTATTTGTTTAGCTCCAGTAACCGCATCAGCAAAATTTACATCAACACTGGGGTTTGTTTCAAAGCTTTCCGATAAATTACAACAAGCGGCCTTCATTAAAGAACGTTCATTCAATGTTTCCGTTTTCATAGGATTCAAATACGAAAGTTCTGTTCCTGTTGATTCATATACAACATCCACTTGATTTAATTCTACACCGTTTTTTAAAATCAAGGTGATAAATTTAAGAGTATCTTGTATCAACACAGAATCTGATTGATAGCCCGTTGCCTTTATTAATAAGGTTTTTGAAGAACTTACATTTTTTATTTTAAAAAATCCGTTTTCATTAGTCGTTGTATTAATTGTGGAATGACTCCATAATAAAATAACGCCAGGTACAGAAATAGTATCATTGTTAGAAGATATTTCTAATACGCGTCCTTGCAATTGCGAAAAACCTTTAAAGACAACACACAATCCTATAAGTACAAACGCTACTTTTTTTCGCATCAGGTATTATTTTTTCTTACAATCAGTTGCTTTATACTTACAACAATCTGGCAATTCGTTGTATGCTTTTTCATTTACTTTTTGTGAAGACGTTTCGTGTCCAGCTTTAGCAATAGCTTTTTCGATAAGCTCAAGTGTTGTTTTTTTTGAATCAAAAACAATAGTTGCAACTTTTGTTTTATCGCTCCACACACAGGTTTTCACACCTTTGATGTCGGCAGCATTTTCAATACGATCTTTACATTGCTCACAATTTCCTAGTACTGAAATAGTAGCTGTTTTAATTATTGTTTGTGCACGCCCATTTATCGAACAGAAGAACGCGATAATAATTAATAATGTTTTCATAGTTTTTTTGTTTTAATTTTTTTTAAATAACTCGTATAATCATAGTGTAAAATTTAACAGTTGTAAAATTAATAATTTAGATTAAGACCAACACCAAATCCCATGTCGCTAT
>JANYGR010000166.1 GCA_025359355.1 Bacteroidota bacterium
GTTAATTCAATCCAACCTTTTTTCACACCAGTTCCATTATCTAGTTTGATAACGTAAAAATAAGTACCTGAAGGCAATATATTTCCATTTGCCGTCCCATTCCAAGCATTATTATAATTATTGTAATTACTAGTTTCAAATAATTTGTTACCCCAACGATTATAAATGTATACTTTATTGTTTGGGTAATTTTCTATATTTTCAATAAACCAAATATCATTTATGCCATCTCCATTAGGAGAAAAACCTGTATAAGTTTCTATAAAACATGATTTATCAATTCCAATTTGTATCATGCCAGAGTATGTGCAACTATTTAGTTGAACAGAAACAGAATATTTATTAGAGGAATCGATAGGATTTACAATAATATATGGCATGGTAGCTCCTGTACTCCACTGGTAATTTGTGTAATTAGCTTGTCCCAATGATAAAGTTGAAGCCTGACCTGCACATACAATGCTAGGAGAGGCAATAACTGAAATGTATCCTCCAGTTGTAACACTCACCGATGTGGTTGCGAAATTAATACATCCATTAGCACCAGCTCCATATACCGTATACGTAGTATTAATTGTTGGAAAAACGGATGCATTTTGACTTTGAACGAGTATGGGTGTCCATGTATAAGAAGTGGAAATTCCTCCTGAACCATATAAGGTTACTAAATTTCCAGAACATACTATGCTGGAACTAGAACTAGCTGTAATATTGGGAGGTATTTTTACTAAAATATTGATAGTATCCATTTTAGAACAACTACCATCAGTAGCTGTAACTGAAAAAGAATGAATTCCTGGTATTAGAGCTGTTACATTTGTTGTAATTCCATTTGCTCCATTGCTCCATGTATACGAATAACTAGTACTACCCCCACTTATAAATAATTTAGCAGTATCTTTTATTGGGCAAATAGCATGAACAGATGTATTAACAGTATAGATTGGTAAAGCTAAAGGGTTTACCGTAAGGATTTTAGAATTCAAACAACCTTGTGTGTTTATTCCAATCAAAGTATAATTACTTAACGCAGTAGGAGAAATCATATTATTTATAGTATTTGCTCCTCCAGGAAGCCAGGTATAAGAAGAGGCTCCGCCAGCTACTAAGGTATTTGTTACTCCCGAACAAAATACAGGATTTATCTGAGAGATTGTTACAATCGGATTTGGAGCAACTGTAATTGAAATCGAATTACTATTAACGCAACTATTAGCATCTGTGCCTGAAACACTATAAGTAGTGGTTACACTAGGGGTAACTGTTTCAGTAGGATTATTATTACCAGAGTTCCATGTATACGTAGAGGCTCCATTGGCAGTCAAAATACTATTTCCACCACTGCAAATAACAAAATTTGTGGCATTTATCGTGATGTTTGGTTTTGGAAAAACAGTTACACTGGTTGTTGCTGTTAATATGCACGAACTATTATATAGTAAATTTACAGTATATGCTGTAATGGGTTTAACCGTTGGAGTAACAATTATTGATGCACCCGTAGCTCCAGTATTCCATGTAAGAGACTGAACAGTATATGAAGCTCCAGCAGTACTAGCGAACAAATTAGTTGAAGAACCTTCACAAAGAGATGTACTTAACGGATAAGCTGTTAATGAAACACTACCAGGCTGTATAATAGAAATTGGTTTTGAAACACTAAGTCCACAGCTATTAGTGACTACACACGTATAATTACCTGCACATAAACCCGTAGTAACTGATGCGGAACCAGAGGTCCCAATCCAACTATAGGTAAATGGTGCTCCACCCGTTGCATTTATGGTTGCCATTCCATTACAAAGCCCAAAACAAGAAGGGTTAGAAGTAATTGAAGTTGCAGACGGCACTACTGTACAAGAATTAATAGATAATACTGATGTTGGTAATTTTTGGATTTTATTAAATGAATAATAACCATAATCAACTAAATACTCATTAATACATTTTGTAGCCTTATTACTATTTTCTTTTATAATTTTAAATCCATCAGCTGTTCGCGCTTCTATATAGGATGTGAAAACAAAAAACACAATACTTACAAATAAGCTTATTCTGATATTTTTCATAAATATTACCATCTCTTTTTTTATAATTTCTTAGTCTACTTCCCGGTTAATTCTACCCAACCTTTTTTTACACCTGCACCATTATTTAATTCGATCACGTAAAAATAAGTACCATTTGTCAAAATAGCTCCCGAAGAACTTTGTCCATTCCAGGCATTATAAGTATTGTTGTAATTATTAATACCTATAATTTGGTTTCCCCAGCGGTTATAAATATGAACGGAATTGTTCGGAAAGTTTTCGATATTACCTATTATCCAAGTGTCATTTAATCCATCTCCATTTGGACTAAAACCAGTATATACTGTAATTTGACAAGGGTCAGAATTAGCTGTAATTGTGAATTGCTTAGTAATTGAATCTATAATATTACCGGAACTGCTTAGTGCTTTTATAAATACTGAATAATTTCCTGGAGCTAAACTATCAACACTGGAACAATTATCTCCAGGGCAAATAAAATGAGGTGTCCAAATGTATTTAATAGTTATAGCACTTGAAGGCTGGGCATTTAGGATTAAATTAATTTTCCCATCATTTTTACCTAAACAACTTTCATTAGAGAATAAAGGTGAAATGTTTAATCCAAAGTTCCCTAAAATATTCGGCTGTAAAAAGCCTTGTGTCAGCGAGTTAGTTCCATTACCTATAGTAGTTATGACAGGCTCGCCTATATTATAATATACTTGAAC
>JANYGR010000168.1 GCA_025359355.1 Bacteroidota bacterium
TGTAATGATTGTTTGCCCTTGCAGCATGGGCACTTTGGCTCGCATTGCCTCTGGCATCAGTAATGATTTAACGACTCGAGCAGCCGATGTAATTTTAAAAGAACGACGTAAATTATTATTATTAGTGCGAGATACGCCTTATAGTTTAATTCATATTAATAATATGCAAACAGTTACTCAGGCTGGAGCTATTGTTTGCCCTGCGTCTCCATCGTTTTATAGTAACCCAAAAACATTTGAAGAATTAGCCGCCACTGTTATTGATCGTGCATTAGACCTTGCAGGCTTTGATATTACAAGTTACCGCTGGTCAGAGTAAAAAAAACTGTTGAGTAGATTAGATAACTAAACTTCTAAATAATAAAAACTACAATTATCTTTATCAAAAAAATAAATAAACATTATGGGAATAGAGGAAAAAATTAATGCAGATGTGAAAGCATCTATGTTAGCGAAAGATGCTAAACGTTTAGAAGCTGTGAGAGCGATTAAATCGGTGATTTTATATTTAAAAACTTCACCAGAAGGCTTAACAGAGGAAAGTGCTACCAAGGCTATTCAGAAAGAATTTAAAAAACGTAAAGAAACAGCAGAAATTTATATACAACAAAATCGTCCTGATTTAGCGGAAGTAGAAACTGCTCAAGCTTTGATTATGGAAGAATATTTGCCAAAACAATTATCTGAAGACGAAATTAAAACAATTATCAAAGCTGCTATTACTGAAGTTGGTGCTACCAGCGCTGCCGATATGGGTAAAGTAATGGGAGCTGCTAATAAAGTAATTGCCGGAAGAGCTGATGGCAAATTAGTATCTCAATTTGTAAAAGAATTATTAGGATAGTAATCTTACGACTAACTATAAAAGAGGCTGTCTAAAAAATTCTGAATCGTCATGCTGAATTTATTTCAGCATCTCGAAATGGATTAATTTTACTGGGTTTAAGATCCTGAAACAAGTTCAGGATGACCATAAAATTAACTTTTTAGACAGCCTCATTTTTATTTGATTTTTTTATTTACGTTACGATAATCTCATCTTAATATGCTCAATATTATCTTCTAAATACACATCACCTTCTTGTATAAAACCTAAGGAAGTATAAAATGCATGAAGGTATAGTTGTGCGCCAATTAGTATTTCCTGCGCATTCAATTTTTGACGAGTCTCCGAAATGCTATATTCCATTAACTGTTTACCGAACCCAAATTTTCTAACAGATGAATGCGTCACAACTCTTCCAATAGAAGCTACATCATAAATTACATCTTTAGGAACTAAGCGTGTATATGCTACTAACTTATTTTGATAAAAACCCAATACATGATATGACGCTTCATCTTTATCATCCATATCTAAAAACACACAGTTTTGTTCTACTACAAAAACTTCCGAACGCAATTGCAAGAGTTGATACAACTCTTTATTGGTAAGCTCTTGAAAGGTTTTGGTGATGAAGGTTATCATATTAAATTAATATTCTTTAATAGACAATAAAACTAATGTACAAGCCTCTATGGCTTCAATACCTTTGCTCTCAGCTAAAGCTTCAAACTCAGGGTTTTCTGTACCTGGGTTAAAAATAATACGTTTAGGCTTTAGTGAAAAGATGTAATCCATCCAAGGTCCTTGATGATCAGGACCTACATAAAGTGTTACTGTATCTATATTTTGTAATGAAGGTTTATCAACGATAATATCTAAATCATTTATTTTTCCGTTTCTAATTCCAAGTGGATAAACGGTGTGTTGATGTTTTTGCAAACTATCAGTTGCCTTATAGCTGTATCTATCAGCATTTGGAGATGCTCCAATAACTACGGTTGGTTTATTCTTCGACATAATTCAAATCTTTTCCAAAGGTTTCTTCTAAAAAATAAAGGGCAATAAATCCTATTCCAATAATAATACAGCCTGTAATTTTAGTCGCTAATAATTTATCAACGCAACATACCGAAACAATGAGATTTAATAATATGGAAATTAAAATGGTAGAACCTCTTACAAAATTTGGTGCTGTAGTTGTTGCTGTTGCTCTAATATTGGTTCCAAATAATTCTGAAGCTGTACTAATAAATACAGCCCAATAGCCTGTTGCAAAGCCAATAAAACCTATGATGGCATAAAATACAGTAACGGAAGTTCCTCCGTATAAAAAATAAATAATTACACCAATAACAGTAAGAGATAAGAAAATAGCAAATGCTTTTTTTCTTGATTTTAGTAATTGACTAATTAAGCCAGAAGCTATGTCGCCTACAGTGATTCCTGCGTAAGCAAACATAATTGATTTCCCTGCTGATATTGATTTCTCTGGAAGTCCCATTAATTCACTTAACTCAGGAGAAAATAACACAAGCGTTCCCATTACGTACCAAACAGGAACGGTAACAAAAATGATACACAAATATTTGACGATATTTTTTTTAGTAGAAAATAATTGAAAGATATTTCCTTTTTTAATAGTTGCTTCGACCTTTACAGCATGAAACATTCCTGATTCAAAAACGCCTATTCGTAAAATCAAAAGCGCTAATCCCATGCCTCCACCAAGGTAAAAAGAGTAACGCCAGTTTGTAATAACTTCGCCCATAAAGCCTGCCACTACTGCTCCAAACACACCTATTGTAGCAACAATCATAGTTCCATAACCTCGTTTTTCTTTACTCATCGATTCACTTACGAGTGTGATACCAGCTCCTAATTCTCCTGCTAAACCAAAGCCAGAAACAAATCTTAAAACAATATAAGAATCTGTACTATACACTAAACCATTTAAAATATTGGCAATAGAATATACTAAGATAGATCCAAATAAAACGGATAAGCGTCCTTTTTTATCGCCTAAAATGCCCCAAAATATGCCGCCAACGAGCATTCCTGCCATTTGCCAATTTAAAAGTAACTTACCATAAATTGCATTTAATAATTTTAAAACTGATTCTGAAATACCCGGAAATTGAATTGGTAATATTTCATTTAAACTTTGTGTTCTTTCTACGCCAAACAATAATAAGTCGTATATATCAACAAAATAGCCTAATGCGGCTACAATGATTAATTTATTTAAGTTTTTGGATGCAGAAGCGTTTGGCATATTATTTAGTTAGTGTCAGCAACAAAACTCCAATTTCATCGTTATACTCGTCTTAAAAATAGTCATTTGCGAAGAGCAAACTCCCATTATTTAAGACTTCGCAAGCCTCGAACTTGGAGTTTTCTTATCCGACACTGCATTTTCTTTTAAGCACTTATTATTACACAAACTTATCTCCTTTTTGCACCTTAACATCATTCACAAAATTACGAATTTGTTGTTCGTCCTGTTTTTTGCAAATCATCAATACACCATCTGATTCTACAACGATATAATCTTCCAAACCTTGTATTACTACCAGTTTATCCTTTGGTACATGCACAATACAGTCTTTACAATCGTATTGCATAATGTTTTTTCCTACTAAAGCATTATTTCCCTTATCGTGTTTAATATGATTAAATAATGAACCATACGTTCCTAAATCGCTCCAACCAATAAGAGAAGAACGCACATATACATTTTTTGCTTTTTCTAATAAAGAATAATCAATAGAAATATTTTTGCAAACATTATATGCCTTTTTTATAAACTCTTTTTCTTTTGGCGTATTATAAAACTCTTCACCATCCTTAAAAACAGTGGCTAATTCAGGATCATTCTGTTCCAAAGATTTAATAACACTTTTAGTACTCCAAATAAAAATACCCGAATTCCATAAGAAATCACCACTATCCATAAAAAACTTAGCCATATCATGGTCTGGTTTTTCGGTAAACGTTTTTACTTTATAAATACGTTTATCTTTTTCAGTATTCGGTTCATTAACAAACTGAATATAACCATAACCTGTATCAGGGCGTGTGGGCTTAATTCCAAGCGTTACTAAACAATCTTCTGATTTTGCTTTAGTAAAACAAGACTTAATCGCCTTAATAAAAACATCTTCCTTAATAATTAAATGATCGGAAGGGGCCACAACAGTAATAGCATTCGGGTTTAACTTATGTATTTTATAAGACGCATAAGCTACGCAAGGAGCCGTATTTCGGCGTGTTGGCTCAGTTAATATATTAGCTTTTGGAATCAATGGTAGTTGTTCTCCTACTAATGTTTCATAAATGTCGCTGGTTACTACATAAATATTTTCGGGTGGACAAAGATCTTTAAACCGATCAAAGGTTTGCTGAATAAGGGTTCTGCCAGTTCCTAAAATATCTAAAAATTGTTTGGGGTGTGATGTTGTACTCATAGGCCAAAAACGTGTGCCAACACCACCTGCCATTATAATGCAATATTGATTCTTCATATAAGTATATAAAGCACTAATTTACTAAAAATATTGGTTTGTAAAATACCCTAAAACTTAAATCGAGCTTGTAATTTTAACTCCGTTTTATGATTGGTATCTATCTGATTTAGACTGCCTTGTTGAAGTACTGATTGATTATCATATAAACTTTGAGCTATTCTTACCCAAATTTCAAACTTCCGAGTAACATCCCAATTAACCATTACATAAGCTCTTTGCCCCTTAAAATAAAGCGCAGGAACAGAATAAGAATACAATACATCATTTTCATAAACATACAATCTGCTGTCATATCCTTTGGTATCAAAAATGGCATAACGCAGAGTTACCGAAAATGGGAACTTCATTTTTTTATAAATAATATCCTGAACAAAGGCAACGCCTGTTTCATCAGCATTAGTGGCTTTATCCACATAAGTATATTCTATTCGTGATTTGATTTTGATGTCGTTGGTGATTTGAGCGGATAAATTATAA
>JANYGR010000193.1 GCA_025359355.1 Bacteroidota bacterium
CCAGTATTATTAGCTCAACCATGGATGTGGTTAAAACTTATTTTTGTTGGATTATTATGGTTGTATCATTTGCAATGCCATTTCATGTATAAACAGCAATCGGCGGGCATTTACAAGCAATCCTCATTTAAGTTGCGTTTATTTAATGAAGGCGGTACGGTACTCTTAGTAGCTATTGTATTTTTAGTAGTCATTAAATCCTCGAGTGGCTTGGTTTGGGGTATGTTAGGCTTATTTATTTTTGCCGCATTGTTAATGTCAGGAGTTTACCTTTATAAAAAACAGCGTAGCTCTTTCGAGTCAAATTCTAAGGAAAAAAATGACTCAATGCCTTTAAAGTAAATTAATTATTAGCAGCTGCTAATTGTAGTTTAAGAATAAATTAACCACTTATTCGCCAAAACCGACCACTTATCAATTTTATGCCCCCACTTAATAGATAACAAAACCATCAAACAGCCTTAATTTGTAATATTGTGTTAATTCTTGTTAAGTTTTAATACCCTTTAACAACAAAAATTTGGAAATTAATAAGCACATTATCAATATTTTACCAAAAACAGCTAAAAAAACTTGCACCAATACACTATCGTTTATATATTTATCGGCTCATATAAAACTGAGTATAATTAAAAAACTATCAATATGTTAAGAAATTTTTACTTTTCCATCGTAGCATTCTTATTCCTCGGAGCTTCTGCAATCGCCCAAAACACTAACGGTGCAATTAAGGTATTACTAAAAGACAAAACTACAGGTGAAACCATTCCCTTTGCAAACATTGTAGCTTATCAAAATGGTGTGCAAGTTGGTGTAGCAACGACTGATATGGATGGTTACGCTATGATTAAGCCGTTAGCCCCTGGCAAGTATGATATCAAGGGGGTTTATGTAGGTTACAAACCAACAGAGTTAAAAGGAATTAATGTTACTGAAAGTAGTACTAAGGCGGTAACGTTAGAGTTAAATAATGATGGTGGTGTAACAACTGATGTGGTTGAAATTATTGCTTACCAAGAGCCTTTAATTGATGGAGAAATGAAATCGGGTGGAACAGTAACTCGTGAAGAATACCAAAACATGGCGACTAAAAATATTAACTCAGTTGCTGCAACAACAGCAGGTGTGTTTCAAGCGGATGAAGGTGCAGCTCTTAACGTTCGTGGTGGTCGTTCAAATAATACAACTTATTTTGTGGATGGTGTTAAAGTAATTGGCGGTGCTGGCGTGCCACAGCAAGGTGTTGAGCAAATTGCCGTTATTACTGGTGGTTTACCTGCATCTTATGGTGATGCAACTTCTGGTGTTATTTCCATTACAACTCGTGGACCTCAAAGCAAATTTTTTGGCGGCGTGGAGTTAATCTCTTCTCAATTAACTGATAAATACGGATACAATTCAGTTGGTTTCTCTTTAGGCGGGCCAATTTTACAAAAGAAAGATTCTCTTGGTAATAAAACGCCAATTATTGGTTTCTTCTTATCCGGACAAGGAACTTATGAAAAAGATCCTACGCCTTCTTATAATAAAATATATCAATTAACGGATGCAAAACTAAAACAAGTAGAAGAAACGCCCTTACGTTTAGCACCATCAGGACAGGGGTTTTATCCTGAGTTAAATTTCGTAACGAAAGATGATATGACCCAATCAGCTGTTCGTGCTAATGTGGCAAGTCGCGCTGTACAATTGAATGGTAAAATAGATTTTAAATTAACGCCAAATACTAACTTAACATTAGGTGGCGCATTAGATTATAGTAACAAACATAATTATACCTATGAGTATTCTTTATTCAATGCACAAAATAACCCGCAAATAATTGGAACTACTTGGAGAGCTTATGCACGTGTCAATCAAAAATTTGGAACTAATCAAACAGGTGCTGAAAAAGAAAAAAATCAATCAGTTATTTCTAATGCCTACTTTACGTTCTTAGCGAGTTATGAGCAAGCTAAATACACACGTCAAGATGATACGCACAAAGATAAATTATTTAACTATGGTTATGTTGGTAAATTCAACTATGCAGTAGATACAGGGGTTACACGTTATGCTCAAGTTGCTACACCTACTGGTTCTCAATGGGTATATCAAGGGCGACAATTAAAAGATGTAACGTTCGAAAGAAGTGAGGTTAATGCTACTGCTGCAAACTATACTTCTCAAGTATTTAATTACTATGGCTCTTTACCCACATTAAATAATGTTCAAAGTAATTATGGCTTTTTGAATGGTGATAGGCCAAGTAATATTAATAATTTATTTTCTTCCACAGGCCGTCAATTCAATGATTATAGCAAAAAAGATAATACTCAACTTCGTTTTTCTTCAAGTTTTTCTGCAGATATTAAGAACCATGCTATTATGGTGGGAGTGGAATATGACCAACGTAATGAATCTGGACATAGTGTGGCGGCTATTGGTTTATGGGAACGTATGCGTTTATTAGCAAACTCTCATTTAGTATCTTTAGACAAAACCAATTTAATTTTTGTGCCTCAATTAAGTGGTTCTGAAGATTATTATTATGCGCGTTATAATTATGACGAAGCTAACCAAACTCAAATTGATAAGTCAGTTAGAGCGTTATTAGGCTTAGCAAAAGATAATCAGACGTATGTTAATACAGACGCCCTTAACCCTAATGATTTAAAATTGAGCATGTTTAGTTCGTCTGATTTACAATTTGCTGGCTCAACTTATAACCCATTGGTTGATTATTATGGTTATGATTACTTAGGAAACAAAGACAATAGATCAACTTCTTTAGATCGTTTCTTAAATGAAAAAGATGCTAATGGGAATAATACCTTTGCAGTAGGAGCATATAAGCCTATTTATGTAGCAGGTTACATTCAAGATAAATTTGATTTCAAAGACATTAAATTTAACGTAGGTGTACGTGTAGATCGTTTTGATGCAAATCAAAAAGTAATTAAAGATCCTTATTTATTTCATGAGGCATACACTGCTGGAGAAAAATCTACGGATAAACCTTCAAATATCAAAGATGATTACGTAGTATATGTGGATAATAATACATCAACTAACCCTACAATTGTTGGATACCGTAATACAGATCAAAGTACAAATATCACAACTTGGTATAATTCAGAAGGTAAAGAAATTAGTGATCCAAGTGCTTTATTAGTTGATGGTAAAATACATCCTTGGTTAAAAGATGCTGATTTTGCGTCTAAAAATGCATTCAGTGTGAATGCTTTTAAAGATTATGTGCCTCAAATAAATATTATGCCACGTGTAGCTTTTTCATTCCCTATATCTGATGTCGCTAATTTCTTTGCGCATTATGACGTGTTAACTCAACGTCCTTCTGGTTCAAGTGACCCATATAGCCCTACAGCGTTAAATATGCGTTTTAATCCTATGGATTATTATTCTATTAACTCTTCTTCTAGTAACCCTTTTATTACTAACTCTAATTTAAAGCCTGAAAAAACAATTGATTACGAATTAGGTTATAACCAAGTATTAAATGAGAAGAAAAATGCGGCTATTAAAATTACAGCATTTTATCGTGAAATGAGAAATCAAATTACAACTCAAACGTTGAACCAAGCATATCCTAAAACATATTATACTTATGTAAATAGAGATTTTGGTACTGTAAAAGGTATGAGTTTAGAATTTGATTTACGTAGAACAGGTGGCGTGTCTTTAACAGCAAACTATACCTTGCAATTTGCTGACGGTTCGGGCTCTAACGCTAATTCAGGTGCTAACTTAGCAAGTTCTGGTCAACCAAATTTACGTGTAACTCTTCCTTTAGATTATGATCAACGCCATAACATTACCATTAATTTAGATTACCGTTTTGGAGAAGGAAAAGATTACAAAGGACCTCAATTTAACCGTAAAAAGAAAGATGCAACACAAACAGTTCAAATATTTAAAAATATGGGAGCAAATTTAATATTCCATATTGGTTCTGGTTCACCTTATACGCGTTATTCATCAGCTGTGCCTTATGGTCCAAATCCAGGCAGATCGTCAATCGCAGGATCTTTAAATGGTTCAAATAAGCCTTGGCAATTTAGAACTGATTTAAGAATTGATAAAAACATCGAATTATCTTGGGGTAAAAAAGATTCAGATAAAAAGAAAACAGCTAATTTAAATATCTACTTGCAAGTATTAAATTTATTAAATACTAAAAATATCATAGTATGGATAATCACCTGCTTCAGGAT
>JANYGR010000201.1 GCA_025359355.1 Bacteroidota bacterium
ACAGTATGCTAACAAAGACGGAAAACTTCAAGTAGCCTTTACTGCAAGTAATCATACGACCGGTGGTAATAGCGGAAGCCCAGTTTTTAATGCTAAAGGAGAACTAATAGGTACTAATTTCGATCGTAACTGGGAAGGCACCATGAGCGATATTATGTATAATCCTAATCAATGTAGAAATATTGTATTAGATGTACGTTACACTCTTTTTGTAATAGATAAATTTGCAGGAGCAGGTTATTTATTAAACGAAATGAAGTTGGTGAAGTAGATTATGTTAAAATCAAAAAATAAAATAATATGCATTGTCTTATTTTTGATTAGCCTCATCTATTATTTAAGCTCATGTTATATTAATACATCCAATGATGGCAGCCATTATGCGCTAGTCAGTTCTTTGGTTGATAAACACTCCGTTATTATTAATGAGTATGTAAATTACACAGGCTTTGTTGATTATGCTGAAAAAAACGGGAACTATTATTCTGATAGACTACCAGGTAATGCTTTTTTAATGGTTCCATTTTATGCATTAGGTAATTTAATTGAGGTCGTTGGCTTATCTAATATTAGTATACATAAGCCATTACAAGAAGTGACGGTTATTTTATTACCTAATATCTGTTGTATTTTAGCCATTTTATTTTTATACAATATATATAGATACTTCCATGTTTCTCAGTTAAAATCATTAGTCTTATCAGTAGTATTTGCATTTTCTACCCTAGTTTGGCAGGAATCAACGCATGTATTTTCTCATGCGCCATCTATGTGTTTTGTCTTCATCGCCATTTATTATTTAATCAAAGCGCCATCTATTTATTGCAAGGAATATTATTTGTTTGTTGGACTTCTTTCCTACTCTTCCATCATTGAACTACAAAATATTTTATTATTTATTCCATGTATTGTCTATTTATTTTTCACTAAAAAAATTGATTTTAAATCTAATAAACAGAACATTAAAATTTCATTCTTCACTTCTGTTATATTTTTATCAATCATATCCTTATTATTAATATATAACTATAAAGCGTTTCATGAAATAACATTGAAATCGAACAAATACAATCCTGTGTTTCCTGAAGAAATTTCTTTTTTATCATCTCTCTCCGGCGATTTTTGGCTTGGTATAGATACATTATTTACTAATTTTTTAAATCCTAGATTTTATTTCAATATAGAATTAGGAGTAAAAAATGAAATCCCTGGATTACTAGTAACATCGCCTATTTTAACAACATCAATACTAGGATTTTATTTTTTTATAAAGAAATATCCCAAGGAAGCTTTTTTATTTATATCTATAATTGTTATTAATGTTCTAATTGCAGCATTTCATAAGACAGTTTTAGTGAGGCATATTTTTACTATAACTCCTTTTTTATATTTCCCAATTATATTTTTTGTTCAAGCAGTACTTCAAATAAAAACAAAATTAATAAGAGTGGTCTTATTTGCGATGATGGTTTTACTCACATTAATAAGTGTTT
This sequence comes from Bacteroidota bacterium, assembly GCA_025359355.1. Lineage (GTDB taxonomy): Bacteria > Bacteroidota > Bacteroidia > B-17B0 > Aurantibacillaceae > UBA4416. Next base: position 1,494 of record JANYGR010000201.1, read on the forward strand.
TCAGAGTGTATTATGTAACTAATACGTATTGGGGCAGAGAGTTGGTCAATGTTTTTCCGTTTTCAAAAGAATTAGGAATTTATGGTGTTTACATTGGAATATTAATTATTACTTATTTCGTTATCAAAAAAATATTTCCAAAAATAATTGGTAGTATAATTAAAACTATACAATAATGAATGTATCTACTTTACCTAGATGTATTATGATAAATAATAAGAGTATAGCAAAAATAATAGTCAAAAAAATCCTAACTTTTAAAAGATATAGTAAAAGTAGATCCCTCGTTTACTTTGCTATCCAAATTAATACGACCACCTAAATTAGTAATATGGTTAAATACTAAATAGAGTCCAATACCTTTGCCATCGCCATGATCGTGAAATTTTTGATTTAATCCAAAAACTTTGTCCTTTACTATTTCCATATCAAAACCTAAACCATTATCAGATATGATTAACTGATTTACACTTTTTACTTGTTTCGTAATGATTGAAATAATCGGGTAACAATCGGGTTTAGCATATTTAATAGAATTAGTGATTAAATTAAGGAATATACTTTCTAAATATGCTTTATTAAAATGAATCACATCAAATTCAGAAAAGTCGATATGAATGGTTGCTTTTGATGTTTGTATTAATGCCTTAATAGAGACTATTACACTATCCAAAGTTTCTTTTAAACTTAGTTCTTCTATTTGTTCATTTAACCCATCATGTTTTACTAAATCATTTAAATAACTATTTAGCGTTAGGTATAAATCTTCGCTAGCCAACTTTAGCATATTTAACAATTCTGTTGTTTTTAAATCAGCCACTTTTGAATGATCTAAAAGATTAAAAATAGCTATCAGGTTATTGACGGGAGACCTTAAATCATGCACTGTTCGGAAGGTTGCCTGTTTAATGCTCTTATTAACTTTTGTCAGATTTGTAAGGCGAGTATTACGTTCCTCTTCATGTATTTTTTTATGCGTAATATTTTTTGCAATCGCAAAAATTAATTGATGATCATCGTTTGGAAAGGATGTCCAAGATAGCCATACAACTTCCCCATTTTTTGCTATATAACGATTTTCAAAATTATTAAGGGAAGTATTTTTAGTAAGCTCATCTCGAACTCTATTTGTAATATGCTTATCCTCTTCATGAACAAAATCATTAATTGGACTTGCATATAATTCCTCATCCGAATAGCCTAATAATTTAGAAACAGCAGGATTTATTCTTTTAAAATAACCATCATAACCAGCTATACAAAGTAAATCAGGAGATAATTCAAAAAAAAGTTCTAATTTAAAAGACGTATCTAAGTTGTATTTTAAACTCTTCATTTTTATATCTAGGATTATAAATTAATAATTCATTTAATTCGGAGATACAAAGAACGATGATACTAAAATTCATTTTTTATTCAAGAGCATAACGTAAAAATAATAAAATTATCTGATAATATATAAAATAGATGTATCGTACGCTTTACACTTACTTCATATTAATAAACTGTAAAGGTACTTCGTAATCTCCTTTACGGCAAAGCGCAATGACTGCTTGTAAATCACTGATGTTTTTGGATGAAACACGAATGATATCGTCCATAACTTGAGCTGTCACTTTAATTTTACTGTCTTTAATATCTTTCAAAATCTTTTTTGATGCCTCCTTTTCAATACCTTGTCTAATGCGAATTTCTTTTTTTATCACCATGCCAGAAGAATAATGATCTTTGCTTTCGTCTAAACATCGAGGATCCAAACCTTGCTTTATCATTCGACTATGGATGGCATCAATAATAGCGGTTAATCGCATATCGTGCTCTGTAGTAATATTTATAATTAAATCTTTTTTATTAAAATCAACTTCACTTTTAGAGTCACGAAAATCAAAACGATTTAAAATTTCTTTTTTAGCAACATTAATGGCATTATCCAATGTTTGAGGATCAGCCTTACTTGTTATATCAAATGATGGCATTGTATTAATTATAATTGGTTATTTTAATTTATCAGCTTAAGCGAATTTACTACTTTTTGTTAGTTCAATAGCCTTTAGCACTCTTTTTCATTGAAACTTTACCGACAATTCATAAACAATATTGTTTGTAAAATGTGAATCAATTATAAATTGCTATCAATATATTTGAGGTAAGACAAAACCTTACTATGATCAAAAAAATGTTATTAATCCTATTATTAGTCCTATCGGCTAATGTAATACAGGCACAAAAATTAACTCAATTCAGTACTGACTCTGTTAAATTCTATAAAGAATTAAATGATTATTTTATGGAGTATTCGGCCAACAAAAAAGATGCTGAAGAATATATGTTAGGTTTTCAAAAAGTATGGAAGTCGCCCGAATTCCCTAGTAAATACAGACAAGCACTCTACAAAACGAGTAATGCTATGCTTCAACGTAAATTAAAGCCTTACCCCTATTTCATTAGTTATATAAATGCTGTTGTTAGTTGCATTGATTCTAAACAAAGCCAAACAACCTTTGATAATTGGCAAGGTTGTATTGAAAAAATATTTGGTTCTAAAAACCTTAAAAGCTATGGCGATTATTTAGAAATGAGTGAAAATATTTTCACAGACAATACATTTTATAAATCACCTACGTATGCTTATAGAACTAAAGAAGCAAGTTATAAATTTGAATTTGACTCCATTCCTAAAGTGATTTTCCCTATTATTACGTTAGTAGGTTCAAGTCCACGAGGAGATTCTATTTCCATTGAAAACATACAAGGTATTTATTATCCTACTTGGAAAAAATTTGTAGGTAAAGGCGGTAAATTAAGTTGGGCGCGAACAGGTGTTGGAAATGATGTATATGCTGATTTGATAAGAGTTTCGATTGATTGTAAAACAGGAGGCTATACATCCGATTCAGCAACATTTACAGGTAAACAATATTTTGATAAGCCTCAAAAAGGAAGAATTACAGATAAGATTGTGACAGAAAATGGCGACCCAACTTTCCCAAGATTTGATTCTTATAGTAAACGGTTGGTTGTGAAAAATATTTATCCGGATGTGGATTATGATGGCGGTTTTGGCATGAGAGGTAATAAATTTGTAGGATCTGGTAGCGCACAAAACCCTGCAAAGATTGTATTTAGAAGAAATAATTTGCGTTTTTTAGAAATTTCAGCGCGTTCATTTTCTATGACGAAAGAAAAAATTAGTGCTAAACCTGCCGGCGTTAAATTCTTTCTTGAAAAAGATTCTATGATGCATCCAGGTTTAAGTTTTGTTTATCAAGTCGAAAAAAAAACAGTTACACTTTTACGTACTGATGATGGTTTAGAAAAATCACCCTATTACAATACCTATCATAAAGTAGATATGTATTTTGAACAACTCGTATGGAAGATAGATGAACCTAAAATCGATTTTGGTTTTTTGCCAAACAATACGCAAGGAGAAGCTTTCTTTGAATCACAAGATTTCTTTTCTCGTGGACGTTTAGATGCTATTAAAGGGCAAGAAACGATAAGCCCAGTTACTAAAATGAATGAATACTATTTGAATAATGGAAAATTATTGAGTTTTACAGTTGTAGATTTTGCGAAAAATATTAAATATTTAGCTGTTGACTTAAGACCGCTAATTTTTAAAATGGCAATTTTCGGATTAGTAAACTATGAACCTGAAACAGATATCGTAACCATTAAGCCTCGTTTCTTTGACTATATCAAAAATTTGAAACATGAAAGAGATTACGACATCATCACCATACACTCTGTATTCCCTAATAAAACCAATGCTACCATGAGTTTGGTTAATAATAGTTATGATATAACTGTTCGTGGTGTAGAAAGTATTTTATTGAGTGATACTCAAAAAGTATTTATGTTTCCTCGACATGATGAATTAGTCTTAAAGAAAAATAGAAACATTGAATTTTCGGGAACCGTTGCTTCTGGTAAATTTGAATTTCATGGAAAAGACTTTGTATTAGATTATGATATGTTTAAAGTACGAATGAAAACAATTGATTCATGCCGTATATATGTTGTGTCTCGAGAGCCAGATATTAATGGTAATTTTCCTTTTAGAAGAGTTCAAACTGTTATCGAAAATATGAATGGTGAGTTAAGAATAGACGCACCAAAAAATCATAGTGGATATGGTAAAGCGCCTACCTTTCCTCAATTCCAGAGCTTTAAAGAAAGTTATACATACTATGATAAAAAAACAATTTTCAAAGGCGTTTATAACCGTGATAAATTTTATTATAAACTCGATCCTTTTACAATGGATAGTTTGGATAACTTTAGAAATGAAAGCTTAACCTTTGAAGGAGAATTTTCTTCAGCAGGTATTTTCCCCACTTTTAGAGAACAATTGTCCTTACAAAAAGATTACTCATTAGGTTTTATCAGAAGTACACCTCCAGGTGGGTATCCTGTATATGGTGGGAAAGCAAAATTTGAAAATGAAATCAGATTAAGTAATAAAGGATTACGTGCAGATGGGGATTTGAATTACGTGACTTCTACAACTAAATCTAAAGATTTTATATTCTTTCCAGATAGTATGAATACAATGGCAAATTCTTTTGACATTAAAGAACAAATTGATCCTATTGAATTTCCTCAATCTCACGGCGATACCGTTTATGTTCATTGGGTACCTTATAAAGATGTGATGAACGCAACTGATAAAGCCAGCCCATTTAAAACGTATAATGGAAAATGTACATTTAAAGGGCGTTATTCGTTAAGTCCACAAGAATTACACGGTAAAGGCGTTGTGGATATGGTAAAAGCAGATTTGGCAGCAGTAAATATTTTATTTAAACAGCATCAGTTTTTTTCAGATACGGCTGATTTTCATTTAAAAGCCTTGGAAGAAGAAGGTTTATCATTTGCATCGGATAATGTGAATGCAAAAATGGATTTAGAACAACGTGTAGGAACTTTTATGTCTAATGGAAAAGGATCAACAGTTAGATTTCCTAAAAATCAATACATCGCTTACATGGACAGATTCAAATGGTTTATGGATAGTGAAGAAATACAGTTAGGTGACGAACAAAAGAAACTCGATGGTAATACTGAAAACGGATTAGACTTAGAAGGACCCGAATTTATTTCGGTGCATCCAAAGCAAGACTCATTGCGTTTTATTGCGCCCGCTGCCAAGTATAATATTCGTAAATACATTATTAATTGTATCAACGTTCCATTTATTAATGTAGCTGATGCACGAATTTCACCAACTGACGGCAAAGTAACCTTGTTTAAAAATGCTGTAATGGATACCTTAAAAAATGCGACAATATTAGCCAATACGGTTACTAAATACCATACTATCAGAAATGTAACAGCTAATATTTATGGGCGTAAAAATTATTTAGCTAACGGTGATTATCAGTATTTAGATGAAAATGATAAGCCTTATCTCATTAAATTTAATACGATTAAACCTGATACAGCTGGTCAAACAATATCCGAAGGTTTAATAACTGAAGAAGCTAAATTTCAGTTCAATGATTATTTTAGTTTCGCTGGAAAAGTATTTTTATTTGCATCCAATAAATTTTTAACCTATGATGGCGGTACTAAAATCGTTCATAATTGCGGAAAAATAGGAAAAGCTTATTTAAAATTTAATGGAGAAATTGATCCTAAAGAAATTTTAATTCCATTACCTGATAAAGCAACAGATGTCACTGGTAAGGAAATAGGTTCAGCTATTATTTATAGCCCTGATACCAATATGGTTTATTCATCTTTTGTTTCTACACGTGGTGGGCGTAAAGACATTGATGTGATTGGCGCTGACGGATTCCTTGGTTTTGATAAAGCAACAGGTGAATATATTATTACTAATAAAGAAAAATTTGTTGAGCATTCATTACCTGGGAATTATTTAAGTTTAAATACATCTAACTGTAAAGTATACGGTGAAGGTAAAATGAATTTAGGTGCTGATTTAGGTCAAGTAAAATTAAATACCTATGGTATCGCCACTCACTCAACCATCAATGATTCAGCTACATTTGAGTTGATGACAACCATTGATTTCTTTTTTGATAAAGGCGCGTTCAAAAAAATGTTTAAAGATGCGGAAGTATTTTTAGGCTCCTTAACTCCTGTAGATTTTGGAAATAAAGTATTTACAAAAGGTATTACGGAATTATTAGGAAAGGAAAAAGGCGATAAGGTAATGTCTGATTTAAATTTATATGGAACTATTAAACGTTTTCCTGATGAGTTAGAAAAATCTATCTTAATAACTAATACCGAAATGAAATACGATAAAGCTAGTAAATCATTTGTGTCTTATGGTAAAATAGGATTAGGGGCTATTAATAAAAATGAATTTTACAGACTGGTGCCTGGTAACATTCAAATAAAAAAACAAAAAGGTGGGGATATTATCAATATCTATTTTGAATTAGATCCAAATACTTGGTTCTTCTTTACATATCAAAAAGGAGTAATGAATGTTGTTAGCAGTAATGTGGAATTTAATAATGATATTAAAAATATGAAAGCTAAGGATAGAAAACAAGAATTAGCTAAAGATAACAAAGGGCCTTCTTTTCAATACACTATTTGTAGCCCAACGAAACGAGATCAATTTATTCGTAAAATGAAAATGATGAGTGGTGAAAGCGAATAGTATTGTTAAAAATTGATAAAATAGACTTATATAAATAATTGAGGCATATCGCTTGTAAAAGAAGCGATCTATCTAAAATTATTACAGAACATAATTTACAAACTATGAAAAAATTTTACTTATTCATCTTTACATCGTTTGCGCTATGTAGTTTTTCTCAAAAAGACTATGCTCGTTATTATAATTCTTGGCGCTTGGGATTAAATGTAGGCGCAGCCTGGCAAACGGCAGATGTTAGAAGTTGCTGGGGAATGGCAGGTGGCATTACTTTAGAAAAAGGCTTTCATGAAAATGCTACAAATGCCTTTTCTTTTGCAGTAAGAGCGCGCTATTTAGGCGCCAATACCTATGGCATGGATTCTAAAAGAAATTATAACGTAAAAACAAATGATGCTTATAATGGAACATATAATCCCATCGTAAATTATTCGGATAGTGTAAGTTCTGGTAAACAATATGTTTATGATAATTATAAAATGACTTTATCAGAAGGATCTTTAGAACTTCAACTAACGTTTAATCGCTTACGCGAAAAAACACATGTATTACTTAATTTGTGGGGAGGCGTAGGTTTTACAAGCTATCGTACCATGTCGGATTTATTAAATGCAGATGGCAAACGATATGATTTTAGTAAAATAGATTCTACAGGCGGTCAATCAACTACTATTAATTCTTATAACGCATTGATTGATAAAAAATATGAGTCTTATGCATTAGGTAGTAAAAGTGGGAATTTAGTAACGTTTTCTCCTTCGGCAGGTGTGGGTTTAGGCTATCAGTTTTCTCCAGCTTTTTCAATGATATTAGAATATAAGGTAACTGTTCCTCAGGGTGTTAATGCCGATTATTTAGATGGGAAACTCTCAACTAATACTGATAAACTTGGCGGTAACAACGATTACTACCATTATGCAGGTATCAATTTCTTATTTACCTTAGGTGGAAAAAATAAAACCAATCAGCCACCACGTGATGAAAATGCATATACAAATACGGTTACAACTATAAACTCTGGTGTACCAACTAATACATTAACCAATTCATCTCCTACTCCAACTACTAATGCTATACAAAAACCAATCATTACTTAT
>JANYGR010000370.1 GCA_025359355.1 Bacteroidota bacterium
TAAGTTTAAAAAAAAGCCATACGAATGCTCGTATGGCTCTGTAATAATATGATTTTTATTATACTAAAGAAATGTCGAATTGCACTAAGTCAATAAATTCTTGCACACGTTCATCAACGTCTTTTTGAGATAAACCAATTAAACGCTCTGTTCCAAATTTCTCAACTGTGAAACTTGCCATCGCCGAACCGAAAATAATAGCACGTTTCATGTTCTCAAAGCTAATGTCTTTGGTTTTAGCAAGGTATCCGATAAATCCACCAGCAAAGCTATCGCCTGCACCAGTTGGGTCAAAAACGTCTTCTAAAGGCAAAGCAGGAGCAAAGAATACTTCTTCTTTATTAAATAATAATGCACCGTGCTCTCCTTTTTTAATTACCAAGGCTTTTGGTCCCATTGCTAATATTTTTTGAGCAGCTTTCACTAATGAGTATTCACCCGATAATTGGCGGGCTTCCGAATCATTAATCGTTAATACATCAATTCCTTTGATAGTTTCTAATAATTCAGGCATAGCAATATCCATCCAAAAGTTCATTGTATCTAATACAATTAATTTAGGACGAGCAGTTAATTGAGAAAGTACTTTTTGCTGAACGTTAGGCATTAAATTACCTAACATTAAAAATTCACAATTTTTAGAAGATTCTGGAACAATAGGATCAAAATCAGCTAAAACATTTAATTGCGTGTCTAAAGTATCACGAGAATTCATGTCATTATGGTAACGGCCACTCCAAAAAAACGATTTTTCGCCTTTTTTTATCTGTAAACCATCCAAGTTAGCCCCGTGATTTTTTAAAGTATTCATAAATTCTTGAGGAAAATCATCTCCAACAACAGATACTAAGCTAATATCTTTGGTAAAATAAGACGATGCTAAAGCTATGTAACTAGCTGCTCCGCCTACGATTTTATCGGTTTTCCCGAAAGGAGTTTCTATAGCATCAAACGCTACGGTACCTACAACTAAAAGACTCATAATTAAAAAGATTAAAATATTTTCACAAATATATTGTTTATTTACAAAATAGATATTAAATTTGCCCTCCTTTATTAGGAAAAGATTCCTTCTTAGCTCAGCTGGTTAGAGCACATGACTGTTAATCATGGGGTCCCTGGTTCGAGCCCAGGAGAGGGAGCTAAAAAAAACAATTGCCAACAAAAGCCCACTGTCTGTGGGCTTTTTTGTTTTCTTAATGTCTTAAAATGTCTTGTATTCCGATAAATTAAAAAGCCACTCTTAGAGTGGCTTTTATGTTGATGAATAAACGAGATTTATTTCAAATGTAATTTAATAAACTCTGTGGCGTGTTTATATGCATCGTCGGCAAATTCTTTGCTAAATTTTGGATTGCTAGGATTAGCAAAAGCATGATCGGCATTGTATGATTTAACAGTCAAACTTTTATTAGTAGTTTTCATGTTCGTTTCAAATTTAGTAACAACCTCTTTATTAATCCATTGATCTTGTTCTGGCCAAATAAATAGTATAGGTGTAGTTAATGTTTTTATTTTTTCCATCTTTTCTTCAGGCATACCATAATACATCACGCAGGCTTTACTTTGTTTGCCAGCTAATAAAGTGGATTGCATACTCCATCCGCCTCCAAAACACCAGCCTATAGTGGCAATGTTGGCTTTAGTGCCTACATGAGATAATACGCCTTTTATAATAGCCTCGGCTCTTTCTGTTTTTACACTTTGCATATATTTCGCCGCAGAGTCTTTCACGGCCGCGATTTTGTGATCGTATAAGTCGATTGCGATGACATTGACATTGCCCAATGTTTTAAATATTTTCTCTGATTCTTGTTTAATGTAATCGTTTAAACCCCACCACTCATGTATTACAAACACATAATTGTTGGTTGGCTTTTCTGCTTTGATTTCGTATGCATGCCCTTCTTTACCATCAGCTGTTTTAAAAGTAATGTCTTTACCAATTGGATTTGATAAGGTAAAAGGATGTGGGTCTAAATGGGTTGCAACAAATTTTTCATTATGTGTTAGCATAGCAAATGTTTCTGTTGAACTTGGTTTTGCGCAACAACTTTTTTGAGAAAAACTTTGTGTTGCAACAAGTAGCGATAATGTAATAACTAAAGATGTTTTCATAATTTAAAAATATATGGTTAATTATTGAAGAATGTTAGATCCATTTATGTTAACAGCTCAAGCTAAAATTAGTTTAAATTTTTTCATCAAAAGAAAAAATAATTTATTAATGATCTGATACCATTGTAGGTTTTTCAACCTTTTTGTGTCGAATTAATAAGACGAGTGGAATTGAAATTAACATCACAAAACCTACCATTAAAAATCCTTGATTGTAACTTACCAATGCTTGTTGTTTATATAAAGCGCCCTCAAGAGCTTTGTATGCTAAGGATTGAGCTTCTTCTAAACTTTTTCCTGCACTTAAAAAATTTTGTGTAAGTAAAGAAATTCGATCAGAACTAACAGTATCATAGATGTTAATATATCCCAACATACTTCCTCTAATTTGGGCATTCGAATTAATAAGGTAAACATTTAGTAAGGCAATGCCAATTGCACCGCCTAGCTGTCTTATCATATTTGCTAAACCTACTGCTTGTGTCATGTCTTTTCCTTTTAGGCCGCCAACAGCTAAGGATAAAATTGGCGACATCATAAACGCCATACCAAAACCACGTAAGAAAAATGGAATATAAAAATCATTTTCAGTCGAGTCTGGCGAAGCAAAACCTAACATCATTAAAAATCCAAAGGTTAACATAATACCTATAATGATAATGCTTTTCGGATTAGTGCCCCTTCCTAGTAGTTTACCTACGATAGGCATAGCCACAGCGGTACATAAGGCACCTGGAATCATAAATACGCCTGTTTGAGTGGCAGTCCAGCCCAAAGATATTTGTGCAAATAAAGGGAAGATAAATACAGTGCCAAATAATAACATGCCTAACATTAAGTTCATTAAACTACCCATTACTAAGTTGTAATTTTTATAAAGTCTGATATTAACGGCTGGATAATCAATACTTAATTCGCGATAAATAAAAGCGATTAATCCAAATAAGGCCAAGATAGATACAACAACTATTTCATCGCTTTCAAACCAATCTTTAGATGTGCCTTCCTCTAACACAAATTGTAAGGAGCCCACGGCCATTACTAAAAATAACATTCCCCACCAATCTATTTTCCGAGGTTTCACAGCGCCTATTCTGTCGGTGATGTATGTCCAAGATAAAAAAGTAGCAATGATACCAATAGGAATATTTACATAAAATATCCAATGCCAAGAAATATGATCAGTGATGTAACCGCCAATAGTAGGACCAAACGTTGGACCCATAATAATTCCCATACCAAAAATGGCATTGGCTGTGCTAATTTTTTCTGGTGGAAAAACACCAATAATAATAGTTTGTGCGGTTGATAATAAGCCACCGCCACCAAGTCCTTGAACAAATCGCCAAAATACTAAAGTCCACAAACTATCAGATAAACCGCACATTAAGGAAGATACCGTAAATATAATAACCGACATAGTGAAGTAAACTTTACGCCCAAACAAATCAGAAAGCATACTTGTTAATGGAATAATAATCACATTAGAAATAGCATACGATGTTGTTACCCAAGCAATCTCTGTTGTAGTGGCGCCTATGCTTCCGCTTATTTCGCGTAAAGACACATTGACAATAGTCGTATCAATCAACTCTAATACTGCACAACTGATAGCCGTTATAATGGTTATCCATTTGGTAAATCCAGTTGGGTACTGTATTAAAGAAGGCGCTTGAAGTGTTGTGTTCAATGTAATATTATTTAGTGTGAATGTCTACAACAGCACTTAATCCTGGTAATAACAATCCTGTTAATTCTTTTGGATATTCTGTAATCATAATTCTTACGGGCACGCGTTGGGTGATTTTCACAAAATTTCCTGTTGCATTATCTGGAGGTAATAATGAAAATTTAGCACCAGTCGCGCCACCAAAGCTTTGTAGTTTGCCTACAATATGGGCTTTAGGAAAGGCATCAATTTTAATATCTACTTCTTGGTTTGGTCTCATTTCTTCTATTTGCGTTTCTTTAAAATTAGCACTAACCCATAAATTAGTATAATCAACAGCGGAACAAACAGGTACGCCTACTTGTAAATACTGACCAATTTCAATTGATTTTTTTGAAATGATGCCGTCAAAAGGTGCTTTCACTAAGGTGTTGTCTAATTGTGTTTGCGCTAGTTGTAATTCGGCTTCGCGTTGTTTAACCATTGCTTGCGCTAATATAATTTGTGATTTTTGTCCAACAGCTTGTGATTGAGCGCCTGATGCTTGCGAAGTAGAAGCTTCATATTGTTTCTTCAACATATCTAATTGCGCTTTGGCTGTTTCAAATTCTGCTTTGGTGGATTCAAATTGTTGTTGTGTTGCAGCTCCATCTTTCAACATTTTTTCGCTACGACTCATTTCTTTTTCATTTTTTGTATAACGTGCCTGCGCACTTGCAATGTTGTCTTTAGCAGCTTGGCTATTTAAGCTAGAGGCAGAGGCATTTAAATCCGCAGTTGTTGCTCCTGATTTAGCAATGTCTAATTGTGCCTTTGCACTTTCTAATGCTGCTTCAGCTTGTGTTACTTTTGCGATATAATCTTTACTATCAATTTCGATAAGTATATCACCTTTTTTTACCATTTGATTATCGGTAAAATTTACTTTAGTCACAAAGCCTTGAACGATAGATCTCACGGGAGTTATCATAGCATCAATTTGAGCATTGTCTGTTTTTTCGTGCCCCATTGCGGATATCCAAACGTATAACACAATGATGATAATAACTGATGCTACTGTTCCCAGTATTATTATTTTTTTATTTTTTGGAGCTGATTTATTTTCTGAAATAGTTTCTTCCATTGGATTTGTATGTTTTGTAGTTGATTGTTCTTGTTTGTTTTCCATGATGTTTAGTAACCTAAAGTTGTATTGTAATTTTGTTTAGCCATTATTAATTGAATTTCATGAAGCTTCAAATTAAACTGCGATTGATTTTCGGCATTCAAATCCACAATATAATCAGACGCTGTAATCACGCCATTATCTAGCTGACTAGAAGATGCCTTACGAATAGTAGTTTTTGCAGTTACAATTTTCACATCCATCGTAATCATTTTTTCTAATTTGATAATTTCTTCTTGTTGTTGCACTAACGTTGACTGAAGATTTAGATCAAATATTTTTTTCTGATTGGTAACAATATCATTATTGATGCGAATGTTTTGTGTTTCTTTAGCCGACGTATAATATGCTGTTAAATTCCAAGATAAGCCAGCACCAACGATTCCGTATGGTCTAAATTCATTATTTAAAAAATTGTAACCTGGTCGCCCATAATAACCTCTTCCAAATACAAATACTTTCGGTAAATTATTTTTAAAAACCATACTCTCTTTTAGCTTTAAGCTATTGCTTTGCAAGTCATACAACTTATATTCTGGTCTTATAATAATTGATTGAAGAGCGATGTCTTTTTTCGCATAAGTAAAAGAAACTGTTGTATCTAAAGTCTTATTTGTTATAATCGATAAGGTTTTGTACCACGCATTTAGATTTGAATTAATCTCTTCTATTTTTTGTTGTGTGGTAAGATACTCCGATTCCAATACTAAAAAACTACTTTGTAAAGCTGCACCATTGTCGACTGCCGACTGTATTTTTTTTCGTTTAGAATCTAATTCGTTTATTCTTAACAACATTATTTTTTTGTTTTCTTGTTGTAAGCAAACATTACCATACAGTTGATTGATTCTGTCTTTTAATTTCAAGTATTCTACATCTACTTGCTGTGATTGAATTTCAGAGCTTTCTCGTTCTATTTGTTTTTGCGTTTTAACAGCGCCATAATCAAATATATTTTCTTTCAATTCTAATCCTAAACTGTATTGATCTGGTTTTTGTTTAAAGCCCGAAGAGCCTGCGCCAGGGAAAGAAAATTCAGTTACTTCGCTTTGATAGGTAGCTTGACCAGCTACATTTATTTGAGGTAAAAAATTTGCACTTAATTGTTTTACTTTGTTACTGCCAATGTCATTATACATTTGCTTTTGTTTCAATAACGGATAATTTTCTTTAGCTAAAGCTTGTAGTTGTTCTAAAGTTAATTCTTCTTTTTGTTGAGCACGTAATTGGAAACTCAATATTAGAGCAGAAAAACATACGATGTAAGTAAATAGTTTCATTAGTTTATTTTAATCCTTTTTTTAATGCGTTAATTAATAAGTCGGCAACAGTTTCAGGATAATTATTCATGAACACTTCAAAGTCGTGATTGTTCATTCCTGTGCTTAATTGAAACATTCTAGCATTTAATATGGGGTATGCGCACAGCGAATGCATAAAGATAAAGATCACATACATATTAGATGGCTTCATTTTGCCTGTTTCCTGAAGGTTTTCAAAGTATGATATAAACTTTGCTTTTGGCTTTGTTTTTTTTCTTCTGCTTAATAGCAATTCAGGATTTCGATTAATTTCTCCTATCAAAAACAATAATGACTTTGTTTTCAATAAATCAAAAAATTGTACGATAAAATGTCTGAGCTTATTTTCCCAATGTTCTGAATCGTCATTCCAAGTGGAAACCAATTCCATAAAATCAGACATGGTTTCATCAAAAATATGTTCAAATAAATTTTCCTTACTCCTAAAATAATAATGCAAGGACGCTTTACTGATTCCTGCTTCATCTGCTATTTGCTGCATTCTTGAGCCAGTATAGCCTTGTGTTTCAAATACCTTTTTAGCGGCATCTAAAATCTTTTTTTCAGGCTCTGTTAAGGTTGACATAATAGTTTAATTAAACGGTTTGACCAAATGGTCAACAAATGTAATAATTTTTTATAAACCAAAAAATAATTTATTAAATAAAATTAATTAAGAAATAATCTATTAGGACAGCATCAAACTAAAAAACGAACAAGTTAATTTTACACAAGATTTTTTTAAAGTAAAATATTACTGATTTTTAAAATCACTAATGAGTTTGTACGAATGCAACCTAACTGCATGATCATAAGCTGCGGTAGCAATCATCAATTCATCTGCTTGTGTTTTATCCAAAAATAGTTGCATCTCTTTTTTTACTTTTTCTGGCCCACCAATAAATGAATAAGTAATCATTTGTTGAAGCGCTGTTTCTTCTGCTGCATTCATATTAAACTCATGAGGATTGATGGCAGGTTTTAATTTTTCTCTTTGGCCTTTAATTACACTTAAGTATAATCTTTTAAAGGAAGTGGCTTGCTTCATCGCTTCTTCATCGGTATCAGCAACAATGGCGCTTACGCAAGCAATCACATACGGTTTTTGCAATTGTATCGAAGGACGAAAATTTTGATGATATATCGCTAAGGCTTTATGCAATTGGGCTGGTGCAAAATGACTGGCAAAAGCATAGGGCAATCCTAATGCTGCTGCTAAATGCGCCGAGTCGGTACTAGAGCCTAATATCCAAATAGGAATTTGTAAGCCTTCACCCGGAATAGCCCTCACAGCTGCATTTTTATTAGCACTT
>JANYGR010000400.1 GCA_025359355.1 Bacteroidota bacterium
GGTAACGCTTTAAAATCATTAATAGTATTTAAATGAATAGCTTTATCACGGACTCTGTCTTTAATTTTGTCATCAACTTCTCCTGTAATAATTCTATCTATTCTGTTTTTTGATAAGGATTATGGAGCTTACTCAGAAAAAGCAATTAAAAAGTTACTTCCATTAATGAGAATGGGTAAATATTGGAACGAGACAGAAATACACCCTCAAACAAAAAACAGAATAGATAGAATTATTACAGGAGAAGTTGATGACAAAATTAAAGACAGAGTCCGTGATAAAGCTATTCATTTAAATACTATTAATGATTTTAAAGCGTTACCACTTTGGCTTACTTCATATATTGTATATGACAGACATTCGGAAGATGGTAACGCTATGCAATGGAAGAAGACTGAAGACATTGAGAATTTCTTAAAAGAATTTAAACAGCACTCCTTACGAAATCCAATTGTTGAGCAAGTAATTACCGAAACACTTAGGGTTGTAAAAGATATATGGAAAACTTATGGCAATGGCTCTGCAAATTTCTTTGATGAAATACATATTGAATTAGGAAGGGAAATGAAAAATCCTGCTGATAAACGCAAGGATATGACTAATAAAATAAGTACAAATGAAAATACGAATCTTAGAATTAAAGCCCTATTATCTGAATTTTTAAATGACACCAATTATGAGAATATTAGACCTTATTCTCCAAGTCAACAAGAAATTTTAAAAATATACGAAGAGGGTGTGCTTAATTCAGAAACTGATATTAATGAAGATATTTTAAAAATCAGCAAAACAGCACAGCCTTCAACCTCTGAACTTAATAAATATAAATTATGGTTAGAACAAAAATATCGTTCGCCATACACAGGAGAAATTATCCCATTAAATAAACTATTTACTCCCGCTTATGAAATAGAACACGTTATTCCTCAATCAAGATACTTTGATGATTCATTAAGCAACAAAGTTATTTGTGAAGCAGAAGTTAATAAAGACAAAGATAAATGTACAGCATACGAGTACATTAGAGATAATCACGGTAAAAAAATAGAGTTATCTTTTGGAAAAGTAGTTACCATATTTGAAGAAAAAGAATATGAAGATTTTGTAAAAAGAAACTATGCAAAAAACAGAAGTAAATTAAATAAATTGATGATGGAAGAAATTCCTGAATCTTTTATTCAACGTCAGTTAAATGATAGCCGTTATATAAGTAAAGTTGTAAAAAACTTATTATCTAGTTTGGTGAGAGAGGATGATGAGCAGGAAACGACATCTAAACATATTGTTTCTAATAATGGTAATATTACAAGTATATTAAAACAAGATTGGGGTTTAAATGATATATGGAATGATATTGTGACTCCTCGTTTTGAAAGATTGAATGAATTAACCAAGAGTACTAATTTTGGAGAGTGGACAAATAAAAATGGCAAACGTGTTTTTCAAACGCAAGTACCATTAATATATCAAAAAGGGTTTAACAAAAAACGTATCGACCATCGTCATCATGCCTTAGATGCTTTAATTATAGCATGCGCAAGTAAAAATCATATTAATTATCTGAGTAATCAGTATGCGAAATCAGAAACAACACGTTACGATTTGCAGAAAAAATTAAGAAGGCATGAACAAATTGAAATTACAGATAAAAAAACTGGTAATAAGAAAAAAATAAATGTTGCTAAAGAATTTCATAAACCTTGGAATAACTTTACGATACATGCAAAAGAATCACTTGAAAACACTATTGTTAGCTTTAAACAAAACTTAAGAGTAATTAATAAAACAGTTAATTATTATGAAAAATGGGTCCCAGATAATAACGGAGATTTAAAGAAAGAAATTGTTAAACAAGAAGGCAATAATTGGGCTATAAGGAAGCCGATGCACAAAGAAACTGTATCGGGCGCAGTTAGTTTGCGAAAAATAAAAAATGGAGTTTCACTTTCAAATGCTATTGATAATCCTGAAATGATAGTAGATAAATCTCTACGTAAAAAAATCAAACAGCTCATAGAAGAGAAAAATGACAAAAAGAAAATTCAAACATTTTTTAAAAATATAGAAAACAAATGGAATGACAAAGATGTTTCAAAAGTTGATGTATATTATTTTGATAATGACAATGTAGCTTCGCGAACAAAATTAAATGAATCATTTACATCAAAATTTATTAAAGAAAGTGTAACAGATACTGGTATTCAAAAAATACTGTTAAATCATCTTGAAAAATACAACGAAACATTCGGTAGTAAAATAACGGAACATCCTGAATTAGCGTTTTCGTCTGATGGTATTGATGATTTAAATAAAAATATTATTACGTTAAATAACGGTACATTTCATCATACAATTCAAAAAGTAAGAACTTACGAAGCAAAAGGTAATAAATTCAATGTAGGTATTACTGGCAATAAAAAAGACAAATTTGTTGAAGCCGCAAAAGGAACAAATTTATTTTTTGCCATTTATAAAGATGAAAAAGGGAAACGAAACTATGAAACAATTCCTTTAAACATTGTTATTGAAAATCAAAAACAGGGAGCACTACAAAACATAAAACCTGAATTTTGTTCTGTACCAACCAAAAATGAAAAAGAAGATAATTTGTTATTTCATTTATCTCCAAATGATTTAGTGTATGTTCCAACAAACGAAGAATTTGAAAATCCAAATTTAGTTGACTTTAAAAATTTAACTAAAGAGCAAATTAATAGAATTTACAAAATTGTAAGCTTTACAAGTTATCAAGTCTTTTTTATTAAAAATGAGGTTGCAAATACAATTGTAAATAAAGTAGAATATTCCGCTTTAAATAAAATGGAACGTGGAATAAATGGAGAAATGATAAAAGATATTTGCTGGAAAATAAAAACTGATAGATTAGGCAATATTTTAAATGTATTAAAATGATAAAACGCACACTCTACTTTGGCAACCCATCTTATTTGAGTATTAAAAATGCTCAATTAACTATTCGTTTGCCTGAAGTAGTTAGTTCTGTTAGTTCAAGCGAAGTCGAAATCTCTGTCAGTTCGAGCGAAGTCGAGAACCCTACCCAATATAAACGTGAAGCCTTAGCAACCATTGCTATAGAAGATATTGGCATAGTAGTCATTGATAATCCACAAATTACCTTAACCTCTGGTTTATTACAAGCCTTGCAAGAAAACAATGTGGCGGTGATTATTTGTGATTACCGCCACATGCCTCAAAGTTTATTATTACCCATTGAGGGCAACAGCATACAACAAGAGCGTTACGATGCCCAATTAGCGGCTAGCGAACCCTTAAAAAAACAATTGTGGCAACAAACGGTGATGCAAAAAATAAAAAACCAAGCAGCTGCCTTGGAGAGTTTAAACCTACAGTCGGATTATTTAACGCCCTTGCACCGCAATGTAAAAAGTGGTGATACCGATAATTGCGAAGCCACTGCGGCGGTATATTATTGGCAAACTATTTTCATGAAACTTGTGCCCGAATTTAAACGTATAGCCCGCATACAGGGAGTGCCAAACGTAACGCCTCCTGCGCCTAATAATTTCCTTAATTATGGCTACGCTATCTTAAGGGCCACTATGGCTCGTAGCATTGTAGCCGCAGGCTTACTCCCTACCCTTGGTATTTTTCATAAAAACAGATATAATGCCTATTGCCTAGCCGATGATTTAATGGAGCCCTATCGCCCTTATGTTGATCAAATCGTTCATCAAATGGTGGATGAAATGGGCGTTACAGATGATATGACCAAAGAGCATAAAGCTGTATTATTAAAAATACCTGCTATTGATGTAACCATTGATGGAGAAAAAAGCCCATTAATGTTAGCTACACAGCGCACTGCGGTGAGCATTGTAAAATGTTTTAACGGCGAACAACGTAAAATACTGTATCCTGAATTGTAACTAATAGAACGCTTCTCGACTTCGCTCGAAGTGACATGTCAGTTCGAACGAAGTCGTAAACTAACAAAAAAATAAAATATTAATGCTTGTCAGTTCGAGCGAAGTCGAGAACAAAAAAACACTTACTTCTCAACGTCGCTCGAAGTAACAGCATAAAAAATAAATAGCAACAAAAATGAGAACAGTAAAGTACCTATATGTTTACATATTAAAATGTTCTGATGGTACATATTATACTGGCATAACTAATAATCCAGAAAGAAGACTATTACAACATAATAAAGGTTTTAATAAAGATAGTTATACATACACCCGACGACCTCTTAAATTAGTTTATTGCGAATTATTTACAAACTTTAATTTAGCTATTGAATGGGAAACTAGAATTAAAAAATGGAGTAAGGCAAAAAAAGAAGGGCTCATAAATGGTGACTGGCAAAGAATATTAAATGAAGCAGCATGCAAAAACGAGACTTCGCACAAGAACACTTATCGTTATTTAAAATAATATCTGTCTACTTCTCGACTTCGCTCGAAGTGACATAGAATGAATAGATTGGTAATTAACTTCTCGACTTCGCTCGAAGTGACAAAAAAATACAAGTAATATGAACCTAAACACCGAACGCCTTAACGCCTATCGAATTATGTGGACATTAGTGATGTATGATTTACCAACCGAAACTAAAAAAGAACGAAAAGCAGCTGCGCGTTTTCGTAAAGATTTAATGCAGGATGGCTTTAGTATGTTTCAGTTTAGCATGTATGTGAGGCACAGTGCTAGTAGTGAAAATGCCGATGTGCATAAGCGACGCGTGAAAGGATTATTGCCCGAACATGGCAAGGTGGGTATTTTACAAATTACGGATAAACAATTTGGACAAATCGAATTGTTTTATGGTACAAAAAAGCATGACTTACCAGATGTACCTCAACAATTAGAGTTATTTTAATAGCATGTCAGTTCGAGAATTAATTTTTTCAAAAAAGCAATATAAAATAACGTTGGCTTTAATACTCTCAACACAGAGTATCTGAGAATTTGAGCACACAAAGAATTTTCCGTGATCTCTGTTTCTCTAAAACTCTGTGTTGAAAAAATACTAGGTTAATAAATCAACTCCAAATACTTGATGAAATCGAGAACAATTAGAAACAAAAAATCCGCCTTTCGGGCGGATAATTGTTTGATAAAACCTCATTTTTATTATTGATAAATCTACCTGAAAGCATTGATTTTGTTATTGTTTTCGACTTACCTGGTGTTTATCAATAAGTCAAAGATACATTTTGAAAGCAAATCACAACAACACGTTTCACAGTAATTTTTTGAGTTTGGTGTTTATCAATAAGTCAAAGATACATTTTGAAAGCAAATCACAACCGATAGAGATAAAATGTGAAAATGAGATGTGGTGTTTATCAATAAGTCAAAGATACATTTTGAAAGCAAATCACAACAAAGCAAACGTAGCTAATATCCCTAATTTGGTGTTTATCAATAAGTCAAAGATACATTTTGAAAGCAAATCACAACAACGCCCAGCTTTATATTCATAAATTAAAGGTGTTTATCAATAAGTCAAAGATACATTTTGAAAGCAAATCACAACTTCTTAACGCTAAATCTTTGGCATCCTCAAGGTGTTTATCAATAAGTCAAAGATACATTTTGAAAGCAAATCACAACGATAATGGAAAGATTTATATTAAAATATAAGGTGTTTATCAATAAGTCAAAGATACATTTTGAAAGCAAATCACAACTGAACTCTTTATACTTAATGAATAGTTCCAGGTGTTTATCAATAAGTCAAAGATACATTTTGAAAGCAAATCACAACGAAATAGTTGACTCATTAGAAGATACTATTGGTGTTTATCAATAAGTCAAAGATACATTTTGAAAGCAAATCACAACCAAGCGAACAAGCTATAAAAATGGGATTTTGGTGTTTATCAATAAGTCAAAGATACATTTTGAAAGCAAATCACAACGTAGCGCACTTAATATAGAATCAGTTGCAGGGTGTTTATCAATAAGTCAAAGATACATTTTGAAAGCAAATCACAACTAGGGGCAGATACTTCTATTAAAAAAATACGGTGTTTATCAATAAGTCAAAGATACATTTTGAAAGCAAATCACAACACGATTCTTGGTTAGGGTCTCCTTTCTCAGGGTGTTTATCAATAAGTCAAAGATACATTTTGAAAGCAAATCACAACTGTGATAGTTCTGTTAAACTAATGTCTAAGGTGTTTATCAATAAGTCAAAGATACATTTTGAAAGCAAATCACAACAAAGCGACAAATTCAGTATTAATGTTTTCTAGGTGTTTATCAATAAGTCAAAGATACATTTTGAAAGCAAATCACAACTGAATCTATCTAATCCATAAGCATTACTTTGGTGTTTATCAATAAGTCAAAGATACATTTTGAAAGCAAATCACAACACTTAAGGGAACGGATGGTTTCATTTTTAGGGTGTTTATCAATAAGTCAAAGATACATTTTGAAAGCAAATCACAACATAATGGAAAGATTTATATTAAAATACAATGGTGTTTATCAATAAGTCAAAGATACATTTTGAAAGCAAATCACAACACTATTTAAACACCCCTTTAACTTTATGATGGTGTTTATCAATAAGTCAAAGATACATTTTGAAAGCAAATCACAACAAAAATTAGTAGTACCAACACGCCCAGTCTGGTGTTTATCAATAAGTCAAAGATACATTTTGAAAGCAAATCACAACGGTTAAAACTTTCTATCATATTTGGTGGTTGGTGTTTATCAATAAGTCAAAGATACATTTTGAAAGCAAATCACAACTCATTTTAAAAGTTCTATAAGTTGAGTTATGGTGTTTATCAATAAGTCAAAGATACATTTTGAAAGCAAATCACAACCGCAGGAACTCCTATAAGCGTTAGTAATAGGGTGTTTATCAATAAGTCAAAGATACATTTTGAAAGCAAATCACAACAAATAGGATCGTCTTTTAAAGCGCTATCGTGGTGTTTATCAATAAGTCAAAGATACATTTTGAAAGCAAATCACAACCACTTAAATTAGTGCAATTAATATTATTGAGGTGTTTATCAATAAGTCAAAGATACATTTTGAAAGCAAATCACAACGGGTCATTAGTTTATAAATTTAATTAGTATGGTGTTTATCAATAAGTCAAAGATACATTTTGAAAGCAAATCACAACTCTTCAGGGTTAAAACTTTCTATCATATTTGGTGTTTATCAATAAGTCAAAGATACATTTTGAAAGCAAATCACAACACATAACTACAATTTTTAAATAATAAATTAGGTGTTTATCAATAAGTCAAAGATACATTTTCTGGTAGTGCTTCGCTCTCCCTTATAGCTTATACTATTTTATTTAAGCAACTTCTACGACACTCTCTTTATCAATGCCATGTAAAACCCATCAAAACCTTGGCTTGGCAAGATGGACTTATCTTTAATAAATTCAAAATTTTTATTATCTGCTAAAAATTTATCTACTTGTTTGCGGTTTTCGCTTGGTAAGATGCTACAGGTAGAATACACTAATTGTCCTCCTTTTTTTGTCATTAACGAATACTCACTTAGTATTTTTTGCTGAAGCTCTTTCGTTCTTTCTATAAACCCGATATCTAATTTCCA
>JANYGR010000425.1 GCA_025359355.1 Bacteroidota bacterium
ATTCAACGAAGCAGAACTAACGTTAAAAGAAATTAATAAAGAAGCCTTACGCGAATTATTTTCTGAGTTAGAATTTAGAGGCATCGCTCAAAAGCTATTAGGCGAAGATATTGGAGGCGTTAAGGAATCCACAAATTTTGGTGGCAAACCAAAAGAAGCAACTAAAGCAAAACCTGATTTGTTTTCGGCTGGTGATTTATTTAGCGAAGAGCATTTAGATGCTGTAGCAGAGGCTGATGCCAAAGTATTTAAAACCATAAAAGATATAAATCCCAATTACATCTTATGTGATACGGAAGAAAAAATTATTCAATTAATTTCGATTTTAAATACGCATTCTGAATTTTGTTTTGATTCAGAAACAACCGATTTGAATACCTTGAATGCAGAATTGGTTGGATTATCTTTTGCCGTAAAGTCTAAAGAAGCTTACTATGTGCCAATTTCAGAAGATAACGGTTTGGCACTACACACCATAAATTTGTTTAAACCATTATTTGCAGATGAAACTAAAACGCTCATCGGACAAAATATTAAATACGATTTACAAGTATTAAAAAATTATGGAATAGCAATCAACAATAAATTGTGGGATACCATGGTGGCTCACTTTTTATTTATGCCCGAAATGCGCCATAATATGAATATTTTAGCAGAAACCTATTTAGATTATCAACCAATTAGTATTGAAGAATTAATTGGTAAAAAAGGAAAAGATCAAATAAGTATGCGCTCTGTTCCATTAGATATTATTACTAATTATGCAGCTGAAGATGCTGATATTACTTTTCAATTAAAAGAAATTTTTGAACCTAAACTAAAAGAAGCTGGTACCGAAAAATTATTCCACGACGTAGAACTCCCATTAATAGAGGCACTAGCAGGCATGGAACGAGAAGGTATTAATATTGACGTTGCTGGACTCAATGAATTTTCGGCACAACTCAAAGATGATATTGCTAAAGTAGATGCAGAAATTCAAGAATTAGCGGGTACCAAATTTAATATTTCATCGCCTAAACAAGTGGGGGAAATATTATTTGAATACCTTAAAATCGTTGATAAACCTAAGAAAACAAAAACTGGACAATATGCTACTGGCGAAGATATCCTATCTAAGCTTGAAGGCAAGCATCCCATCATTTCAAAAATTTTAGATTACCGAGAGTTGGTAAAATTAAAATCGACCTATGTTGATACTTTACCTTTATTGGTTAACGAAAAAACAAATCGTATACACACCTCGTTTAATCAAGTTGTAGCGGTTACAGGAAGATTAAGCAGTGATAATCCTAACTTACAAAACATTCCAATTAGAACCGAACGCGGAAGACAAATACGCAAGGCCTTTATTCCACGCAACGAAGACTATGTTTTATTAAGCGCCGATTATTCTCAAATAGAATTGCGCATCGTTGCTTCCATTAGCGGTGACCCTAATATGTGCGATGCTTTTAATTCAGGAAAAGACATTCATACAGCGACTGCTGCAAAAGTATATGGCATTGAAGAAGCTGATGTAACTAAGGAAATGCGTTACAAAGCAAAGAGTGTCAATTTTGGAATTATATACGGACAAGGTGCTTTTGGCTTAGCAGATAACTTAAATATACCTCGTGCAGAAGCAAAACAATTGATTGATAATTATTTTGCACAATATGGTTCCATTAAAACTTATATGGATAACGAAATAGAATTTGCGAAGGAACACGGATATGTGCAAACCTTATTAGGACGTAAACGTTGGCTGAAAGACATTAATTCCAATAACGCTACTGTTCGATCTTATGCTGAACGAAACGCTATTAATGCACCCATACAAGGTTCTGCTGCTGATATGATAAAGGTGGCGATGATTAATATACACAACGAACTAAAAACCATGAATGTGAAATCAAAAATGATTTTACAGGTACATGATGAATTAGTATTTGATGTGTATAAACCAGAACTTGATTTGATTAAACCTATGGTGGAAAAACACATGAAACATGCCTTGCCTTTGAAAGTGCCTGTAGAAGTGGGAATGGGCGTTGGTGTAAACTGGTTGGAGGCGCATTAATTTTTTTCATCCTTATCTATTAAAATAAAAAAACTCCTGCTGTAATAGCAGGAGTTTTTAATTTATATCAAACTACCGATTAATTAATCGTAGGTAAATAACTATAATTTTTACTATACTCCAACATTTGATTAGTAAAATTAGTTGGGTATTCAACTTTCACATCAACAATTTTTCCGTCTTTCATAGTAGGCACTAATTTTGGTTGAATAAATCCTTGATAAGGTGCCATTGCCAGTTTTTTATAGCGTTCCAACACTTCCTTGTGTATAGCTAAATCTACTTTTACGCCATAATTTTCAATTAAATCTTTACCCGCTTTATAATCACCTTGAGATTTGATGCGTTGAATTTCTTTTAATAATTCGCCAAACAACACACGTAATTTTAAGTAATCATTAATCACAAAAAACGTTTTACCATTTTCCACTTTTCTCTCAATCACATTGTCTTTTTTACCTTTTTCCAAAGCCCAAGCAGCAATCATTTGACGATTACGCATGTGCGCTTCTTCAATGTTATCGCCTAATTTTAAACGAGATAATTGAACCATCAATCCTTTTGTGATGTATTCATCGTAAGAAGCTTTACCATAATCTAAGGATGGCATAACACCTAAGTCAACCAATTTTTGATCCATTAAATAATATAAGGCCACTAAATCTGCGCGTCCTTCTTCTAAAGCAGATGCATAATTTTTCAACGTTTCGTGTGGTTGACCAACGCCAGGTTCTATTTGACCACTTGCATGACCAATAACTTCGTGCATATCAGTATGCAATTTATCAGCTAAACCAGCATAATCCAACACATTTTTTTTGATAGCATCATTGTAATAAAACTCATTAACAACGCTTCCACCAGCTGCTTTTTCATAAGCCTCTACGATGTTTCCTAAGTTTACTGATTTAGAACCATGTGTTTCTCTAATCCACTCATTGTTTGGTAAATTAATTCCAATTGGTGTAGAAGGTGATGATGCACCACTTTCGCAAACAGCATTAATTACTTTTGCAGAAATTCCTTTCACATTTTTCTTTTTATGTTCAGGTAATAAGGTTGAATGATCTTCGAACCATTGCGCGTTATCACCAATGGTAGCAATACGTTTAGAGGCTTCAAAATCTTTAATAGAAACTACGGATTCAAATGTTCCTTTTTTTCCTAATGGATCTTCGTATACTTCAATAAAACCATTCACAACATCAATAGCACTTTTATTATCTTTTACCCA
>JANYGR010000460.1 GCA_025359355.1 Bacteroidota bacterium
GGTTATGGGAACCGCAGTATACCCAACTTCGCTTCCAAAAAATATAGGTAACGACATGACATATAAAAATATCATTTTCTTTAAAAAAATATTATAAGAGTATGGTATAGGTGTATTTTTTATTCTTTCACAAGCACCACAGTTGTCAGTAAATGATTTTAATTCTTCGTTTAATACATACAAGTGTTCGCTTGCCAAATCTTTGTTTTGATGTAGATTAAATATTTTTTGATACAACGATTTTGCCACAGCATTAGGCTTATGTTGCGCTTCTTCAAATAAAGACAAAGACAAATTATCTGTAGGTACGAATTCGACTTGTATATATTTATTTCTTAAATGATTTTTTAAACTAAATACATAATTACGAATCAAATGATTTAATTCTACCCTATCTTTTTCGTGAATAATAATAGCGGATAGTTTGAGAGATAAATTTCGCGCATTGTTAATTACACTACCCCATATTTTTCGACCTTCCCACCAGCGATCATAGGCTGTATTTGTTCTAAACACTAACAACATCGATAATACAAACCCTAATATGGAATGCATAACGGTAGAATTTTTAATAGAGATATGAAAATAATGTTCTTCTGCGTACACAATAATGGCCGCATATATACCAATAGAAATAAGCGAAAAGAACAGGATTCTAAACGTATCACTTTTGTGAAATTGCAGTATTAATTTAAACCAATCTTTAGGATTATACGTCACCATAAATATGGTTGTAAATGTAAGGTGTTTTTTAAACTAAACACGTATTTAAAAATAAGCAGATTGTACTCCTAATTATCTGTTTTTTATTAAAAACTCCAGAAACTCTTCCTAATTGAGCTTATACAGAGCGTTTTTATCAATCTAAATTACCGTTCATATAGATTTAACGTATTTTTTTTGGCATTAGGGCAGATATGGTTTAGTTTAGAGCGTACTTTAAAAAATAAAAAATGAAAAAAACTCTTTACTTAACACTAGCCTTGTTTTCTATAGGAAAAATTGTTGCACAACAACACTATTGTGCTCAACATAAAGCACAATATATCAATAAAAGAATGTCGGCAGCTCTACCTCCAGGTTATGTGCCTCCAGAAACTAATTATGATTTGAAATTTTATAAACTTAATCTTAATGTTGAGCGAAACACCACGTTTATCAGTGGAAATGTATTGAGTAAAGCAAAAGTTGTGGTTGCAAGTTTAGATACCTTTGCTTTTTTATTACATCAAAATTATACGATTGATTCGGTTTATGTAAACGGAGCTAAGCGCAATTTTGTTCGTCAAGATAGTTTAATTAAAGCAACAGCAGGTACGCCTATTCTTCAAAATCAATTATTTGATGCAATTGTTTATTATAACGGTACAGCGCCTAGTGGTGGTGGCGCAGCTATTGGAGATGGTTATAGCACAGGAACATCTGGATCTTGGGGCAATCAAGTGAGTTGGAGCTTAAGCGAAAGTTTAGTGGCCTATCAATGGTTTCCATGCAAACAAGATTTAAGAGATAAAATAGATTCATCTTGGGTATTTGCAACAACTGATTCTACTAACTTAGTTGGCTCAAATGGTTTGTTAACAAACGTTGTAACGGTTGGTGCAAAAAAACGTTTTGAGTGGAAGTCGCACAAGCCGATTGATTATTATTTAATATCAGTGGCTACGGCAAAATACAAGCAGTATAATTTATATGCACATCCCATGTATTTAGCGCCTGATTCAATCTTTATTCAAAACTTTATATACGATAATGCCATTAATAATGCCGCGTGGAATACTCAAAAAACGGCATTGAATAAAATTGTTGTGACTATAGAATTGGAATCTAAATTATATGGCATGTATCCATTTTATAAGGAAAAATACGGACATTGTATGGCGCCTTTTGGCGGAGGGATGGAACATCAAACGATGACTAGTCTTGGCTTTTTTGATTTTGAAATTGATGCGCATGAGCTCGGTCATCAATGGTGGGGCGATAATGTAACCTGTGCATCTTGGAAAGATATTTTTATGAATGAAGGTTGGGCAAGTTATACTGAATATTTATGTGATCAATATTTACCAAGTATTTCAGGAACAACAGCTGCTTCAAAAATGACATCTGTACATAACAATGTTATGTCGCAACTTGGTGGAAGTTCTTATTTTACAAATGCAGATACGATGAACGCGAGTGTTATATTTGACGGTAGACTAACGTATGACAAAGGAAGCGCTATTATTCATAGTTTACGTTACGAAATAAATAACGACTCTGTGTTTTTCCCTGCTATCAGAGCCTTTCAAAATACTTATAAAAATGGCGTAGCAACTGTCATTGAGTTTAGAGATTTTATGGGAACCTTTTCTGGACAAAATTTCACACAATTTTTTAATCAATGGTATTACGGACAAGGTTATCCAACCTTTGATGTTAAGTTTGCAAAATCAGGAAATGTATTTTATTTGAAATCAACACAAACACAGTCAATGCCAAGCGCAACACCTTTATTCATCACACATGTTGATTATCGTATTTCACGAACAGCAATGGCAGATACTGTATTAAGATTGATGCATGGGCAAACTATTGAAAATTATACAGTTGCTTTAACGGGTACAGTTACTAGTGTGTTTGTAGATCCAGCGAATTGGATTTTAAATAAAGTAATTGGACCAGTTCAAGATAATTCTATTATGATGGGAGTACCTGAATTAGAAATGGCATCTGTGTTTATTGGACCAAATCCAACCTCTGATTTATTATCAATAACAGTTAATACAGGCGATAAATATATGGTGGAAATCGTTGATATTACAGGCAGACAGATAGTTACTCAATCATTTACAAATCAAGTAGAATTTGATGTTTCTAAATATGCAAATGGTATTTATAATGTGACGATCAAAAACAATCAAAATGAAATTGTGAAAACAACGAAGGTTGTTAAAAATTAAATAGTTGATTTAATTTAATTTAAAAAAGGTCATTTACATTTAGTAAATGACCTTTTTTGTTTTTTATTTAATCTATTAAAAAATATTTATTTAACGTCTATTTCATCAACAAAAATAAAAGCATCACCGCCCTTTCCTTGATGCCAATCCGGGAGCTTGCCAAAATTAGTGGCTATTACTTTAATATAACGGGTTGTAATACTTTGAGAATTATTACTACTAAAATGACGTGTTTGTATAGAGTAATCATTTGGAGCAACGCCATTTTCAATCATTCCGAAGGGAGTAAACGTTATGCCATCATTTGAAGTGAAATAACTTACCTGTTTAGGAAAAATAATCCAAGAACGAGAGTCTTGCAAATAACTTGAGCTAATGGACTGAATAGGTTTTTCTTTTCCAAAATCAATGATGCATTCAAAGTTTTGTGATTGATAACCTTGCCAACTGCCAGTTCTCCAATTAATGGTTCCATGTATCCCATCAATAATACCATCATCTCCACCGGCAGTATATTGTTTATTATAGGTTGATTTTAACGTAATTTTCCAATCAGCATGTGGCATTTTATAAAAACTTCCTGATGTAACGAAGCTTTGCTCGCCCTTATCATTAATGGAAATGGCTTTAATCGTTGTAATTTCAGTAATGTTTATAGGACTAGAATATAGTGTTGATGTGATGGTTGGATTTGATCCATCAGTAGTATAATATATTTTACAATGTTGAGAAACATTTTTTAGTTCTATACTTAATTTATCTTTAAAAAAAAGTGAGGGAGCATGAATGATTGGAGAAATCACGAAATCAGGATGCGTTTCATACAACATTCTTTTTTTAAGAACATTGGGTGTTTTACCTTTAGCGGTGGCACTCATTTCAAAGCTTACCTTTATGCCGTTCATCATGCCTGTTTTATTAGCTAATTCAGGGTAACTTAAAGTAGATCCAGATAATGGTTTATCGTTCACCAATACTTTAGAAACATAATAATTTTGATCGCTGTAATTTTTTGTAAATAAATTAATGATTTTTCCATTTTCTAAATGGATGTTACAAGATGGAAAAATGGGCGACCCTAATTCATAATATACTGAGCCAGGACATACTGGATAAAAGCCCATAGCACTAAGTACATACCAAGCACTCATTTGTCCGCAATCTTCGTTGCCAATTAATCCATCAGGCGCATTTTTATAAAAATCGGATAAAATTTGACGAATGCGTTTTTGTGCTTTGAAAGGTTTGCCTACATAATTATACAAATAAGCCATGTGATGGCTTGGCTCATTGCCTTGAGCATATTGACCTATAAGGCCTGTAATATCAGCTTGTTCGCGACCAGTTGTTTTTGAATCGGCATGAAATAATGCGTCTAATTTTTTTTCGAAAGCATCGTTTCCACTCATCATATCCACTAAACCATATACATCTTGTGGAACAAAAAAACTGTATTGCCATGAGTTGCCTTCTGTGAAATTATTATTTACTTCACTAGGATCAAAGGGCGTTAACCAACCTCCGTTTTTTTTCGGACGCATAAAGCCTGTTATTGGATCAAAGGTGTTTTTCCAATTTTGTGAACGCTTGATAAAATAATCGTGTTCGGTTGTCTTTCCTAAAACCTTTGCCATTTGAGCAATGCACCAATCATCATAAGCATATTCAACAGTTTTAGAAACACTTTCTGGCTCATCATCCATCGTGATCACACCATTTTGCTTGTATGCTTGTAAACCCAAATGATCTAACATCGCACTATGTTTACTGGCTTCAAATGCTTTGTTATAATCAAACCCCTTAATGCCTTTTACCATAGCATCTGCTATAATACTTACAGCATGATAACCAATCATACAATCTGTTTCGTTGCTTGCTAATTCCCAAACGGGGAGCCTTCCTCCTTGTTTATATTGTGCTAAAAAAGTATTAATAAAATCACTTGTGCGCTTTTGATCAATAATAGTGTAGA
This sequence comes from Bacteroidota bacterium, assembly GCA_025359355.1. Lineage (GTDB taxonomy): Bacteria > Bacteroidota > Bacteroidia > B-17B0 > Aurantibacillaceae > UBA4416. The sequence continues at coordinate 4,915 of JANYGR010000460.1, forward strand.
GCGGATGCGCAGCTCTAAATGTATCCCATAAAGAAAACACAGAATAATATGTGAAGCCCTCTGCTTTATGAGTCTTGTTGTCCCTACCGCGATACATACTGTCCACATCCATTGCTACATTTGGTTGTATCATGGTATGGTACAATGCAGTATAAAAAACAGTTAGTTTTTCTACGTCGCTAGAACCTATTTCAATTTTAGCTAATTCATTATGCCATAAAGCTTCTGCATTTGATTTTGTTTTTCCAAAATCCCAGCCTGGCAATTCCTGCTGCATATTTTTTTTAGCACCTTCTACACTTACTGAAGAAACGCCTACCTTGAGCAATATCGCTTTTTTAGTAGTTGCAAACGTAAAAATGGTTTTTACATTTTGACCGCTAAATATATTGTCTTTTGGATGCTGGTTATTTAAACTTGTATCATTGATAAAGGTTTCTGGCGTAAAATCTTCTGAAAATTCTGCCACAAAATAAATGTATTGATCCTTTGCCCAGGCCTCGCTACGGCGGAAACCTTCTATTGTTCGCGGACCTGTAATTTTAATATATGACTCTAACGTTTTGTCGCGATGCGTTAAATCTAAAATAACATGAGCGGATTTATTTTGAGGAAAGGTATAGCGATGTAAGCCAACCCTTGTGGTAGCGGTTAATTCAACAGAAATGCCATTATTTAATTTTACAGAATAATAGCCCGCAGATGCTTTTTCATTTGTATGTGAGAATTGGGAAGAGTAATTTTTATGATCAGTGCTTGATGTGCCATTAAAGGGCATAAACATAATATCACCGTAATCGCTACAACCAGTGCCATTTAAGTGCGTGTGCGAAAAACCATAAATGATAGTGTCGCTATAATGATAACCACTGCATCCATCCCAGCTTCCATCAATTCGAGTGTCGGGACTTAATTGCACCATTCCAAATGGAACAGTAGCACCTGGAAAAGTATGACCATGCCCACCCGTGCCAATAAAGGGATTTACATAAGTTTCGTAATTAACCGTTTGTGCTACACCAACAAAGCACCATAGATTAAGTATGATAAAAAGTATTTTCTTCTTTAACATTGAAGTGGAAATGGTATTTATAAATAATTCATACATTGGTAATAGTGCGGTAGGCGTGGACGAACGGAGCGAAATTTTGTTTTTTACAGCAAATAGTGGGCAGGCTTTTCGTGAGTGTAAAAATAATCACGACGCGGCGTGAGGCGTTCGTCCTTGATTTTTGTTTCTTTTGATTAAGCAAAAGAAAATAAAAAAGAATACTGGATGGATATTGGCACCACGTTTTTTATTGAAGAGCCATTCTTTTCCTTCATGCGTTATTCCTCTTCATCGTCATTTACAAATCCTAACAATTCTTGCGGATAATCATCTTTCAAAATATACACACCTTCCATTGGATTTACAATTTCTTTAACACTTTTTAAATGCACATTAAAATAAAAACCGTCTTTGGTATCAACTTTGGTGGTTTTGCTTATGGCTTTTTTAGAAAAAGGAATGAGGGTTTGAGAGCCATTATCCATGGTACATTCAAGCACTGTCATGTCTGGAATTTCAAAACAAAACTCATCATCATCGTCATATAACCCTTTCAATAAATAGGTCGTGTTATTAATAACTTTAAAATTAGTGACGTTGCCTTGAACCTCAAATTCATCTTCCCATAAATCTTTAATATTATCTTCTGTCTCTTCGCCTTCATTATCTTTATCGGCATAAGCTTGATTATATTTTGAGTTTACAAGTTTTACGTTAATTGTTACTTTCATGTATAGTGGTATTTGTTTTACAGGCGAATATACAAATCTTTTAAAACAGCTGTTTGAATAATTTTTAAAGATTTTGACGTTGCTAAAACACGAGAATTGGCAGTGGATTCGGTCTTTTTTTAGGAAAATCAACGCCCTAAAAGTAATTTATTTATAGTACTTTTGTTTTTTTATAATATAACCTATGCCTAGTAAACTAGAAAAATTTGCCGACTTAAAAACCTTTCCTAATTGTTTCGATTTATTTTTTAAAGATTTAGATATTGTATTTGTTAATAAAGGAAATTGGCATGAGACAGTTTTTAAAAACAATCATCCTATTGTTGTGGAATTAGGCTGTGGTAAAGGAGAATATACGATTGGTTTGGCAGAAAAAAATCCAACAAAAAACTTTATAGGTTTAGACATAAAAGGAAATAGAATTTGGACAGGTGCAAAACAAGCCATAGAAAACAAATTAGACAACGTGGCTTTTTTGAGAACTAAAATAGATTTTACCGATTATTGTTTTGCTGAAAATGAAGTGTCTGAAATTTGGATCACCTTTCCGGATCCTCAACCACAAAAGGCAAGAGCGCGTCAACGTTTAACAAATCCTATTTTTTTGAACCGCTATAAAACCATGTTAAAACCAGGCGGCTTAGTACATTTAAAAACAGATAGCACCAGTATGTATGAATATACACTCGAGGTAATTAAAGAAAATAATCATACGCTATTATTTTCAACCGATAACTTATATCAAAATTGCCCAGCTGATAGGCAAGAACTCATTGCTATTAAAACCCATTACGAGAAGCTATTTACTGACAAAGGCGAAGACATTAAGTACTGTTGTTTTCAACTTAATTAAACGAAAGTTGATAATAGTTAGTGTAAAATGAAAAGCAAAAATTATTAATTATATTTACATTCTATGCAAGCATTATTTATTACGTGGAACCCGAGTCCTGATATTTTTACGATACCGTTTATCGATTGGCCAGTGCGCTGGTACGGTCTTTCGTGGGCATTGGCATTTATTGGTTGTCATTTTTTTATGAATCGCATTTTCAAGGCAGAAGGACGCACCGATAAGCAATTGGATAGCCTTACGCTTTATATTGTTATTGCTACTATATTGGGAGCAAGAGTAGGTCATTGTTTATTTTACCAACCGGAATATTATTTAGCAAATCCTTTAGATATTTTAAAAATATATGAAGGTGGTTTAGCCAGTCATGGCGGCGCTATTGGAATTATTATTGGCATGTGGCTGTATTGTCGAAGCACCAAAGAAAAATGGTTGTGGCTTTTCGATAGACTTGTAGTAGTTGTTCCCTTTGCGTCTTTTATGATTCGTTTTGGTAATTTAATGAACTCCGAAATAGTAGGAAAAACAACCACTTTGCCTTGGGGCTTTAAATTTTTGAATAACGACGAAGATTTTATCAAGTTTAGAGATGCTGGAATAGAAATTCCTGTCCGTCATCCCACACAGTTATACGAAGCGTTATTTTACATTCTTTTATTTGTTTTCTTTTATTGGCTTTGGAAAAATAAACGCAATCAATTTGGACAAGGATTTATGTTTGGATTATTTTGTGTTATCATGTTTTCATTCAGATTTTTAGTAGAATTTTTAAAAGAAGATCAGGTAAGTTCAGAGGCTACTCAACTCATTAATAATGGACAAATATTAAGTATCCCTTTTGTTTTAGTCGGTATATTTATGATGATCAGATCCAAAAAATTAGGGACTCACCAATCAATACAAGTTAACACGAATAGTAACGAAACCAATATATAATGGCATTACCAAGCACTTTCGATCAAAAAACGACACAACAACATTTACAGCGTTTAGATAAATTAACTAACACAACATTGCCACAGTGGGGAAAAATGAATGCAGCACAAATGCTAGCTCACCTTAATGTGACGTATGACTTGGCATACGAACGTAAAAAAATGGACACTAATTTTTTTACAAAACTTATGCTTAAATTAATTGTAAAAGGTATTGTTACAAGCGAAAAACCGTATCCTCGTAATTCTCGAACTGGAGCTGAATTTATAATTGCGGATGAAAGGGATTTTGAAAAGGAAAAATCGATATTCATTTCAAATGTAAAAGACACAGAAATTAAAGGAGTTGCTTATTTTAAAGGTAGAAATAATCAAGCTTTCGGGCCTTTAACAGCCCAGCAGTGGAGTAATCAGTTTTATAAACACATTGAGCATCATTTCGAGCAATTTAGCTTGTAATAATGACTCATAAATCCATACATTATTTACTTTTTTAGTACATTTGCCCCCATGATGCAAATTCAAGTAATGAAATCTAAACTGCATTGTGTTACTGTAACACAAGCAGAATTAGACTATATAGGAAGTATAACTATTGATGAAAATTTGATGGATGCTGCCAATTTAATCGAAAACGAACAAGTACATATTTTAAATAAAAATAACGGGCATCGTTTTATCACTTATGTTTTAAAAGGAGAGAGAGGTTCAGGTGTTATTTGTTTAAATGGTCCTGCTGCCAAACTAGTGAACTTGGGCGATGTGGTTATTGTTATTTCTTATGCAAGTATGGACTTTGAAGCTGCTAAAACTTTTAAGCCATGGGTTATTTTTCCTGATACCGAAACGAATCGTTTAAAATAAAACAGTGAATAAGCGCACCAAATCAATCATACAGTTTGTGGTATTACTTGGTGTAGGCATCTTGTTAACTTGGCTATCTCTTAAATCTGTTTGGACAGAAAGAGATAAGATTGCAGATTCTTTTAAATCAGCTAATTATTTTTGGGTTGGAATTTCTATGTTGATCTCACTTTTAAGCCATTTTTTAAGAGCCTATCGTTGGAATTATTTATTAAAACCTTTGGGGTACTCAGTAAAACCAGCTAATTCCATAGGTGCCGTTTTAGTTGGGTATTTTGCTAATTACGGTTTGCCCCGCATGGGTGAGTTAACCCGTTGCACATTGGTTGCTAAATATGATGATGTGCCTTTTGAGGTGGCTTTAGGTACTGTAATTACAGAGCGTATTGTTGATTTGTTATTGTTACTGTTTATTTTTTTACTGACGTTATTTGCACAATTCAAGCAATTAAAAGATTTAGCGAATGAATATATTTTAACGCCGTTAATGTCCAAACTACAAGCTGTTGCTGCTCATCCTACTGGTATGATTATATTGATTGTATTAATTATAGGGATGATTGTTGGTTTTATGTTAGTGCGTAAAAAACTAGCAACCGTATTGAAAGGAAAATTTGGAAATATTATTTTGGGATTTGGTAATGGCTTGAGCTCTGTAAAAGATATTGATAAGAAATTTCAATTTATTGCATTAAGCTTTGCTATTTGGGCATCATATTTTTATAGTTTGTATGCTTGTTTCTTTGCGTTTACAGGAACCTCAGAACTTGGACATTCAGAGTGTTTGGTGTTATTGCTTTTTGGAACCTTTGGTGTCGTATTTTCTCCTGGAGGATTAGGTGCATATCCAGCTATTATTACAGCTTTATTAACCGCGACTTATCATGTAGATGCCATCTCCGCAGTTGCTTTCCCTTGGATGGCTTGGACTTCTCAGTTTATTTTAATTGTTGTACTTGGATTATTAAGTTTAATTTTCCTACCCATCATTAATAAAAATAAAACTACCGATGAGCTTTCATTATAAATTATCAGCTAAACAATTTACAAAAGAAACCTTAAAACTTCTTTTGGAAAACCCGACTCATCAAGGTAAAAAAATAGTTTTTACAAATGGTTGTTTTGATATTTTGCATCGTGGACATGTTGAGTATTTATGTCACGCGCGTGATTTAGGGGATTATTTAGTGTTAGGATTAAATACAGATGCTTCGGTAAAACGTTTAGGAAAATCTCCTGAAAGACCTATTAACTCTGAGGATACAAGAGCTATGATATTGGCTGGATTAGAATGCGTTGATGCCATAGTATTATTTAATGAAGACACACCTCTTGAATTAATTACTTTTTTACAACCAGATGTTTTAGTAAAAGGAAACGATTACAAAGCAGAAGACATTGTAGGATATGATGTGGTTACTGCTAAAGGAGGTAAAGTAATTACGATTAATTTAGTAGAAGGATTTTCTACAACTATATTAATAGAAAAAATGAAAAAGTAATTTTTTGAATAATTCACGCGTTACTCATCTATCTATTTAGGAAACATGACTGATTTACATATAACAACCATACAAACTCACCTACACTGGGAAGATGTGGATGCTAATCTTTCGCATTTTTCAGATAAACTAAACGCCATCCAAAATCACACGGATATTATTGTTTTGCCAGAAATGTTTACAACAGGTTTTACAATGAAGCCAGAAAAACTTGCTGAAGAGCCTGGAGGCAAAGGCTTACGGTGGATGATTCAAAAAGCACAAGAAAAAAATTGTGTCATAGTTGGTAGTATTGCAGTTAAAGAAAACGAATTGTTTTACAATCGTTTATATTGGGTAATGCCTGACAATACCTATCAATACTATAATAAACGTCATTTGTTTAGAATGGGAAACGAACACGAATATTATACTGCCGGAGATCAAAAAATTAGTATTGATTATAAAGGGTGGAAAATTTGTCCGTTAGTATGTTATGATTTACGCTTCCCTGTAT
>JANYGR010000506.1 GCA_025359355.1 Bacteroidota bacterium
CTAATGCAATAGCCATGAAAAAGAAAGAGCCAGCAAAAATATTTGCCCATGCTCTTGTATGTTGATAATGATGGTCTCCTTCAGGAGCAACATCACAGATAAACATACAAATAATCGATATTAAGCCAAGTCCCATCAAAATGAATGATGTCATTTTAGCTTTTGCGGGTACTACGAAATTTAATTTATCAGTGTTCATATTAAAAATTCTATCGTATTTAAAAATTCGTTCTTAATTATTTTTTTGGTGCAAGTTTCTTTACTATGTGAGAATTACCACTAGCATCAAATTCTTCAACTTCTATTGTATCGCTTGATACTGTTTTTGGTCCTTGTAATTTTTGCACATAATACACTAATTTCCAACGCTCTTCTTGAGTTAATTGACTAGCATGAGAACCCATTGAGTTTTTTCCATAAGTAATGGTATGGAAAATTTTTCCTTCAGGTAAATTTTTCAAAGGTCCGTTGTATGCTGGTGGTGGCCCAGGTAATTTTAAACCTACTTTTCCATCTCCTGCTCCCGTTGCACCATGACAGTGAACACAGAATTTACCAAATAATACTTCTCCTTCTTTTTCTACTGCTTCTGAATAAACAATTGGATTTTTTAAATATAGGCCAGCTTGCTCATACCCATCAACTGTGTTAGGATAAACATAAGGCATATAGCCTCTAGCAATAGTCCCTTTAACCGGCAACATCGCGTTATATAAAGTATCTCCGTTGATAACATGAGTTCCGTAGTATTCTACAGAAGGTGAACGATACATATCTGGCATAAATTCAAAACCAGGGCTGTTAACGTCTTTTTTGCCGCATGAAGTAAAACCTGTAACTAATAGTGCCGCAAAGGTACCGCAAGCTACTAGTTTAAGATTTTTAAATGTAAATATCATATCGAATGTGTTTGTCTAATTAATATTTTGGTTCAATTGTAATGGTGCCTTTGTAATTTACTTCTTCTGCTCCAGTAGAACGTAAAATTTCATCAGCTTTTTTAGATTGGTCATCATTTAATTCTAAATAAATCATGAACTTATCATCCGTCGTGCGAGGATCTGGGTTTTTAGGTTTAGCTCCTGGTACTAACATGCAACGTAATAAATACGTTAACGACATTCCATGAGCCGCACAAAACACAGTTGCTTCAAACGAAATTGGAATAAATGCTGGAATGTTGAAGTAATAAGACCAGTTTGGCTTACCACCAATATCATTTGGCCAATCATGAATCATCATATACCACATCATTAATGTAGCTAATGCTAATCCTGTAATACCATAAATGAATGCACAAATCGCAATACGAGTACGTGGTAATCCCACAATTGGATCAATACCATGAACAGGGAATGGTGTAAACACATCAGCGATGCGAATACCTGATGCGCGCAATTTTTTACAAGCTTCCAATAAAGGAACCTCATCTCCAAAAATGCCGTGTATAATTTGTTTAGTTGCCATATTATTTTTTATTCTAATATCTAATTTTATAATCTACTTATTATTTACTAGTGGTGAGCTTGTTCTGCTGCTTTTTTGTGTTCTTCGCCTGATGCTTTTAAAATTGATTTTAATTCGGCTTGAGCAATTACAGGGAATGTACGAGAATACAATAAGAACAATGTAAAGAACATTCCGATAGTCCCAACAAAAATACCAACATCAATAAAACTAGGTGAGTAAGTATTCCATGTTGATGGTAAATAAGTACGGCATAATGTAGGAACGATAATTACAAAACGTTCGAACCACATACCAATATTAATTACTATAGATAATACAAAGGTAAATGCTAAACTTGTACGTAATTTTTTGAACCAGAAGAATTGAGGTGATAATACGTTACAAGACATCATAATCCAGTATGCCCAAGCCATAGGACCAGTTGCTCTATTCAAGAATGCATATTGTTCCCATTCTACTCCTGAATACCAAGCCATGAATAATTCTGTTAAATAAGCTACACCAACGATAGAGCCAGTAACAATAATTACAATGTTCATGTATTCAACGTGTTTTACCGTTACATAAGCTTCTAATTTATAAACCTTACGAACAATTAACATTAACGTTAATACCATCGCAAATCCTGAGAATACAGCACCTGATACAAAATAAGGAGGGAAAATAGTTGTATGCCAACCTGGTACTACTGACGTAGCAAAGTCAAAAGATACAATCGAGTGAACCGAGAATACTAATGGTGTAGATAAACCTGCTAATACTAAAGATACTTCTTCAAAACGAGACCAGTGACGAACACTTCCACCCCATCCGAAAGATAATAAAGAGTAAGCTTTTTTCATTTTTGGTTTGATCACTCTATCGCGAATCATCGCGAAATCAGGAATTAAACCAATATACCAGAATACGATAGATACAGTAGCATAAGTAGAAACCGCAAACACGTCCCATAATAATGGAGAGTTAAAGTTAGGCCATAGAGAACCAAATTGATTTGGTAAAGGAAATAACATATAATCTAACCAAGGACGACCTGTGTGTAACGTTACGAAAATAGCCGCACATAATACAGCGAAAATTGTCATTGCTTCAGCCGAACGGTTAATCGCCATACGCCACTTTTGACGGAACAATAACAATACAGCCGAAATTAATGTACCAGCGTGACCAATACCAATCCACCAAACGAAGTTAGTAATATCCCAAGCCCAATCAACACCGTTGTTAGATCCCCAAGCTCCAATACCCACACCTATTGTGTATGATAAACAGCCTATACCCCACATAAAACCTAATACAGAAATGGTAAACAAAATATACCAAGTTCTATTTGCTTTACCTTCAATGGGCGCAATAATATCATCGGAGATATTTCGGTACGTTTTGTGCCCTAATATCAATGGTTCTCTTATATTCGATTCTGCGTGCATATTATTTTAATTCAGAATTTATAAATTAATTTTTTAGTTATCTTATTATGAATGATGTTCTTCTTTATGTTCAGCCCCTTTTTCTTCGTGTTTAGCTGCAGCATGTTCTTCGTGAAGCATAGGCTCATCTTGATTTCTTACTTTTAATAAATAAGATACAGTTGGTTTGATACCTACTTCTTCTAATAACACATAATTCTTATCATCATTTCTCCATTTAGAGATTTCAGCATTTTCATCGTTTGCATCTCCAAACATAATAGCATTTGTAGGACACGCTGATTGACAAGCTGTTTTGATTGAACCATCAACGATTGGAGCACCCGCTTTTTTAGCAACTAATTTACCTGCTTGTAAACGTTGTTGACACATAGAGCATTTTTCCATAACACCACGGCTACGTACTACTACATCTGGATTCAATACCATACGACCTAAATCTTGTTGCGCAGGATTTATATCCGTAAACATAGAGTTGTCAATATAGTTAAACCAGTTGAAACGACGTACTTTGAAAGGACAGTTATTAGCACAGTAACGGGTTCCGATACAACGATTATACGTCATCATATTTAAACCTTCAGTGCTATGAGAAGTTGCCAATACCGGACAAACTGTTTCGCAAGGTGCGTGATTACAGTGTTGGCACATCATTGGTTGGAAAG
>JANYGR010000545.1 GCA_025359355.1 Bacteroidota bacterium
AAAAAGGCTTTATTTGCTCATTAATCTGGCAACATACTTGCCAACGATGTCAAACTCTAAGTTAACTTTATCGTTTACGCGTAGTGTTTTAAACACGGTGTTTTCAAATGTATAAGGAATAATGCAAACAGAAAATTCGTTATGATGAGAATTAACAACTGTTAAACTCGTCCCATTAATAGTGATACTGCCTTTTTCAACAGTCACATTTTTTGATTGCGTATTGTATGAAATGGAGTAAGTCCAACTACCTACATTATCTGTTATTGAAATTATAGTTCCAACCTCATCTACATGCCCTTGCACAATATGCCCGTCAAACCTGCCGTTAGCAGACATGCAACGTTCTAAGTTGACAATATTTCCAATAGTCAACTCACTTAAATTTGTTTTTTGTAAGGTCTCGTCAATAGCAGTTACAGTATATTCGTTGCCGTTTATAGCAACTACGGTTAAGCATACGCCATTGTGCGCCACACTTTGATCGATTTTCAATTCGTGCGTAATACTGCTATTGAAGGTGAAATGCACATTTGTATTTTCTTTTTCAATGCGAGTGAGTGTCGCTAACGTTTCTATTATTCCTGTAAACATAGTTTTTTGTTTATTTATATTCTTTTGATCCTTTATACTCACCCTTTTCCGAATAGAAGTCTAACTTGCCTTTCAATTCATCGTTTTCAAAAGCACCAACATTGTATTTATTCCCGTTATTAAAGTATGAAGTGTATGCGCCGTTTTTAAGGCCTTTTACGTAAATTTGCTCTGTTTTTTTATTGCCAGTATAATAATATTCTACAAATAACCCGTCCAATAATCCATTTTTATACTTTGCTACTGATTTTGTTTTTCCATTGTCGTACCAAGTGTTTTCGGATATTAATGTATCGTGAATATATATTTCACTTGATTTTTTAATACCGTTTTCATAGTAACTTTCAAATTCTCCTTCTTTCAACAAATTTTTATAATGCGTTTTAGTTAACAGTTTACTACTATCATTGTAATAATAACGGTGTTCAATAAAATCACTACCTTTTAGTTTCCCGTCTATGATAATATTTCCATGTTCATCATATTTAGTACTTGATATTTTAATATTGTTGTGATAGAATTCACTACTTGCTTTTCCTCCTGTTTCATTATATTCATTTACGGCAATATCGTTACCGTTAGTGCTTTTATGTAATGTTTCTTTTGTTTTTCCAGAATGATAATAACTAATATAGTCTCCAATAAGCGTATCTCTTTTAAACATAGCAGATTCTTTAGGTTTACCATCTGAATAATATGAAGTATACGGACCTTCTTTATAACCATTTTTAAAATGGTTGTTGTAAATTAATTTATAAGTGTAAGGATGAAAAAGACTTATTGAACCATTCCCGTTTTTTAAATTTCCAGCATTTAACGGTTTGCCGTACTTGTCGTATGAACTAATAAGGGTAAACGCTTTGCCAAATTTATAATCTACAGCATATTGCATTTTCCCATTTGGAAAAAAGAATTTACATAACCCGTGATAAGTTCCAGATGAGTGTTGCCAACATTCTGAAAAAGTTTGGCCTGTTAAAAAATAAGATCTAACTAAATAAAAACTATCTTTTTCTATTCCTTTTCTTTCAAGAATGGTAATTGTATCTAATGAAATGGGTTTTTCATTAAATGCTAATTCTAAAGAATCTTTGATTTGATTTGATTTAATTCGTTCTTTGGCAATAGAATTTAGTATTTGATCACAGCTACTAAAAAACAAACAAGAAAATAATGCAAACAAGAATCTATAAGGCATAAACAAATATATAACGTTTACATTTAGTTTCAAACAATAACTCGTTACTTCACAAACTTACTTTTAGGGACAATCGTACACGTAAACCTTGATACGCAGGTTAGCTCGTTTGCCTCGTTATAAATTTTGATATCCCATACGTGATTTTTCCCACTAATATTTAATGGTGTGCAAATCCCTTTTACAGAGCCTTCTAATACAGCTTTAATATGATTTGCATTTATTTCTACACCAACACCAATAAACAATTCGCTATTTACAACCAATAAGGAAGCTACACTGCCAAGCGTTTCTGCTAATGCCACATTAGCACCACCATGCAATAGCCCAAAGGGTTGTTTGGTACGCTCATCTACAGGCATTGTTGCTGTTATGGAGTTGGCACTATATTCTGTAAATGTGATTCCTAAATTTTGACCGAGGGTATTGTTACCCATTAAATTTACATCAACTAAGTTGGGCTCTTGATGCCATATTGAATCAATCATATTGATTAAGTTATTTCTGGCAAAGATAATGAGTTTAAAGAAGTTTTAAACTACATTAATATTTTAAATTTATGAATATTGTCCTTATACGAGTATGAAATTTGCCAATTATAAAAATCAACTATTTTTTTAATTAAAGATAAACCTACTCCCAATGAGCCAGAGGTGGACGTTTTATTAAATCGTTCAAACAAATATTCTCTGTTTATTTTGTCAACCGTGCTTAAATTTTCAATACTAAAGGTGTTATCGTCTATCGTAATTTTTATGGTGCCGTTTATTTCAGGATTATATTTAATGGCATTGATCAATAAATTATTTAATAATATAGTAAGTAGGTATTGATTAACTTCCAGGTTTATATTTTTATTATATTCTTTGGTAATTGAGATCTGCTTGGCTTCTATAAAATCCTCTAATACCTCTAGTTTTTCATCAATAGCATTGTTTAAATTAACATCATTAGTTTCAATAAATTGTTTGTTTTCAATGCGTGATAATAAAATTAAAGCTTGATTGAGTTTATATAAGCGTTGAGTAGCTTGATAGGTTTGTTGCAACAGCTCGTTTTGTTTTTTTGTGTAATTCGTTTCCTGCATCAATAATTCTACTTTGCTACTAATAATAGAAAGTGGTGTTTGCGATTCGTGAGAAACATTTTCAGTAAATTCCTTTAAGTGTAAATAATCCGATTTAATTTGTTGAGTTAAATCTTTTATGGTATCGTTTAATAAATTAAACTCATTAATATCTGTTTCTTTAAAAATTAAGGTTTCATTTTTTTTAATATTCCATGTTTTTATTTTAGAAAGGGTGTCGTAAAACGGCGCAAAGATAGAAGCCGACACATACCTATTAATCAAAAATAAAATAAAAATAATGACCAATAAAAAAATAATCACAACGCCAATGATATATTCACCTACCTCTTTTCCTTCAGCAATAGAGTTTGACACACTTACCTCAAATACTTTATCATTAATAGGAACCTGAAAGATTAATTCACGATTAGTTACTGATGTTTTATACTCACCAATTTCTTCTGCATTATTTTGGATGTATTCTACAACTTTGTTTTCAAATTGCGTTTGTTTGTACACTTCTTTAACATAAATTTGTTGCCCTATATTGCTCAAAAACTCTTTTGGAGGAATCCCATTTGTTAAGCCTTCAACAATCTTGGCTTTTGCTGATAATAATTGTTTATCAATTTCATTATCGAGCTTTACTAAAATAACTTTATATACCACAAACATACCAATTGCAAAAAGCAATACAGTTGTAATGGATGTATAGGTGTTTGTTTTAGTAAGTAGCTTCATTGGTAATTTTTTATAAAAAATTAGTCTTTAAATTTATAACCCATACCATATACAACTTTGATGTAATCTTTTAAACCGACTTCATTTAATTTTTTCTTCAAATTTTTTATTTGACTATACACAAAATCAAACGACGTAGCCATTTCTGCTTTATCCCCCCAAATGGCATCTGCTAGAGCTTCTTTAGTAATTAAGTGAGTTGGATTACTTGCTAAGTACACTAAAATATCATACTCTTTTTTGGTTAATTGAAGAGCCGTTCCATTAGCTGTTACTTTTTTCTCAGTAGTATCAATTTCTAAGCCATCAAAGCTGAGTGTATTTTTTCCACCAAAATTTCTTCGACGTAAAATGGAATAAACACGTGCGCTTAATTCAGAAAGATGAAAAGGTTTTGTTAAATAATCATCTGCACCAATTTTTAACCCTTCTAATTTATCTTCTAGCGCATTTTTAGCGGTTACAATTATAACG
>JANYGR010000004.1 GCA_025359355.1 Bacteroidota bacterium
TTTGAAATTAGCCAATAAATATTAACTTTGTATATTAACCTAAACTTATGCGCTTCATACATTATTCCCTGATTTTATTAGTAGCCATTTCTTTTTCGTCTTGTAAAATTTTTCGTTCTAACTTAATGCTTAAAACGCCTAGGGATTATACATATGATAAACTTGCCGATTCTTTATCAAAGCAAGACTATAGAATAGAAGGCAATGATGTTTTACAAGTTCGTATTTTCTCGAATGACGGTTTTAAAATCATCGATTTAGCTAATACGGCAGCTAACTTCAGGTTAGATTTAGATTATATAGTAGAACGCGACGGCACCACTAAACTTCCTTTGGCGGGTAAAATAAAGCTATCTGGCTTAAGTATACGTGAAGCTGAAGTGTATTTAGAAGATATTTATGATAAATTTTATGTGAAGCCCTATGTTACCGTAAAAGTAACCAACAAACGCGTCATTGTATTTCCAGGAAACGGAGGTGTTGCTAAAGTTCTAAATCTAACTAATAACAATACAACTGTTATAGAGGCATTGGCTTTAACGGGCGGGATTTCCGAGGATGGTAAAGCATATAAAGTTAAACTTATTAGAAATGATGGGTCCATTAAACCTAAAGTATATTTAATGGATTTATCAAAAATTGAAGGGATAGGCGCTGGAAATTCAGTAGTATTAGCTAATGATATTATATACGTAGAGCCTAGATATCGATTAGCGAAAACACTAGTATCAGAAATAGCGCCTATTATTTCGTTGTTAACATCTACTATTTTAATATATACCTTATTTGTAAGAAAATAAATTGATACAATCTCAATCAGATAGCGGCATTGACAGTTACCGAGAACGGGTATCTAAATTTAGTAGTGAGCTAGATTTAGGATTGATTTTTTATATACTAAAAAAGAGTTTATGGATTGTGGCTCTTTTCTTTATTATTTGCCTTAGCGCTGCATTTGTATATCTAAGATATAGCCAACCCATTTATCAATCTTCAACTGTTATTCAGATTAATGATAACAATGAAGCCTCAAAAGTATTACAAATAGGGACAACAGAAGGCGCAACAAATAAAATGGCTGAAGCCATTGAACAAATTCGTTCCAAAATATTTTTAAAAAGGGTAGTTGAAAAATCAAATGTACAGGTAAGTTATTTTAACGAAGGCACATTTAAAAGTAACGAGCTCTATAAATCATCTCCTTATTTTATAAAATTTAATGTTAAAAAAAACAGTATTTATGGTGTAAAAATTTATATCGCCTTTAATAATTTAAATTCAGGGACTTTAAACTACACGGCAGAAGGTAAATCTTACACCATACCTTTTTCAACCAACAATGTTGTTAATTCTAATTATTTTGATTTAAGTGTAACCCTAAATACTCTTTTTGAAAAGAATCAAATTCAAAATACATTATCCGAAAACAACAAGGCTTATTTTTTAATTAATAATGTGGATGATGTTACTGCTGAACTACAATCTAAATTAGAAATTAAACTAATAAACGAAGCTGCTAAAACTATTTTAATTACTGTAAAAGACGTTAATGCTAACAAGGCAAAAGACTTGGTAAATATAGTTTCCGAAGAATATTTGTCATTCGATGTAGAACGTAAAAGTGAGAGCTCTAAAAGTATTATTACATTTATTGATGATCAACTTAAAAAAGTATACGAATCTCTAAAAGAATCGGAAAGTAATTTACAAGATTTTAGAAAAGGAAAAAATTATACCGACAAAGACGTTGTTCTAAGCGCTAATATGATGCGTATTAATAGCCTAGAAGATGAAATGCTAGAGGTAGAAATGGAAGAAAAGCTATTGGCAGAACTACAGGCCAACATCGCTAAAAATAAAAGTATTGATACCTATCAACTCATTTCATTAATTGCAGGTACGGAGTATGAAAGTTCTATCAGGGAATATACACAAGGTATTCAAAAATTATTACTTGAAAAAGAAAATCTACTTTATCAAGTGACTCCACAAAGCGAAAACATTAAACAAATTAATTACAATATAGAAACACAAAAAAAATTATTAATTGAAAGCTTAAATGCCGTTCGATTAAAATACAAATCAAAATATACTAACCTGATGGCAAAATCATCAGAGTTTAAAAGTAAATATGAACGAGCGCCAGATGAGGATATGGAACACGCTCGTTTAATGCGTTTATTTAGTATTAGTGAAAAATATTATACCATGTTACTTGAGCGAAAAACAGAATTTTCGATTTCAAAAGCAGGGTTTGTATCACAAAATGTGATCTTAGAAAAAGCCATTAAAGATGGGGCAAAGGTATCGCCCAACCAAAAAAACTCGATGATAATTGCTGTTCTATCTGCTCTGTTATTATCTTTACTAGTGATTTTTATTCGTTATTTTTTACATAATACCATTACTTCTGTAAACGATATTACTAAACATATTAATGCTTCAGTATCCGTTTTAGGCATTGTTCCTCACTATGAAAGTGATGTGCCTGTTTCTCAATTGGTCGTTGATAAAAATCCAAAATCTTTAATAGCAGAAGCTTTTAGAAATATTCGTTCCAATATGCAGTTTATTAATAATAGCGAAGGTTCTAAAATTATTGCGTTAACTTCTTCTATTTCTGGCGAAGGAAAAACCTTTGTAGCACTTAATTTATCAGGTATTTTAGCGTATACTGGAAAAAAAGTAATTCTATTAGATTTAGATATGCGTAAACCTAAAATACACAAAGGCTTTGGTGTATCTAACGAAATTGGCATGAGTACCATTTTAACTGGCATGACAACTATAAAGGAAAGTATTAATAAAAGTCATTTTCCTAACTTAGATTATATTACCGCAGGACCAATACCTCCAAATCCTTCCGAATTAATTATCAGTAAACGATTAGATGAAATGATTGCTGAATTGAAATTAATGTATGACTACATTGTATTTGACAACCCTCCTATTGGCTTAGTAACAGACGGTATCACAACTATTCAGAAAGCAGATTTTCCGATTTATGTATTTAGAGCTGATTATTCAAAAAACAACTTTGTTCAGATTTTAGATAAATTAATGCACGAAGGCAATATTAAAAACTTATCAATTGTATTAAATGGCGTTGATACAACCAGAAATACATACGGATACAATTATGGATATGGATATGGTTATGGGTACGGATATGGAAGTGGTTATTATTCGGATGATAAAGCAAAAAGCAAAAAACGATTCTCTAAGTTATGGAAGTAATAGAAACACACATAAAGGATTTACTTATTATAAAACCAAAAGTTTTTGAAGATGCGAGAGGTTATTTTTTTGAAAGCTATAATGAAGGTGTTTTTAAAAAACATGGAATAGATGCAAATTTTATTCAAGATAATCAATCACTTTCAAATTCAGGTGTATTGAGGGGACTTCATTTTCAATCTCCTCCTTTCGCTCAAGGCAAATTAGTAAGGGTTATTAATGGGGCTGTATTAGATATAGCCGTTGATATTAGAAAAAATTCCGCTACTTATGGGCAACATGTAAGCATTGAGTTAACTGAAGAAAACAAAACCATGTTCTATATTCCACCAGGATTTGCTCATGGATTTTTAACGCTGAGAGACAATACTATTTTTTCATATAAGTGTACCAATTTATATAATAAAGCTTCTGAAGGTACTGTTTTATGGAATGATAGCGATTTGCATATCAATTGGAATATACAAAACCCTATTTTATCAGATAAAGATATTATGGGAACTCCTTTTAAAGAATTTATTAGCCCATTTTAATGGAGTTTTTTGAAAACAATAATCTATTATTTGTTGTGCTTTCTTTAGGAATTGCATTTGTATTTTCATTACTGATAAATTCTATACTCCTAAAATTTTCGCAAACATTGGGAGTAAGGCACGCCCAACAAAAAGAAATTAGATGGAACCCAGCTGTAAAGCCTTCACTAGGAGGCATTTCGTTTTTTGTACTTTTTTTAATTACGTTTATCATACTGAATTTCATCAATAATATACTTCCTTTACATTATGGAAATTTAAAAGAGGTGGGAATTCTTTTAGTTTGCACTTTAGCTTTTTTAATGGGTTTGGCAGACGATGCTTATAATACGCAACCTTTATTAAAATTCATTACTCAACTCATTTGTGGCTTGATTCTTTATTTTACCGGAACCAAAATTAATATTTTTGCAGAAGAAGCTTATAATTTTACACTTACTTTATTTTGGGTAATTGGATTGATGAATTCCATTAATATGCTTGATAATATGGATGGTATAACAACTACTGTATCAATAGTGATTTTATTTTTTATCATTGCCATTAATCTTAATCTTCATACAATTATATCACCATTGCCAATATTATCATTAGGTGTTTTGGGTTCTCTATTAGGTTTTTTAGTTTATAACTGGCATCCTTCTAAAATGTTTATGGGGGATACTGGTAGTCAATTTTTAGGTTCATTTTTAGCAGTAGTTGGCATTGAATATTGCTGGAATTCATCCTCATTAATAAACAATAGCTGGTATTGTGTTAATCCTGCATTAATGGGATTTACGGTTGTATCTTTAGTATTTATTTTACCTTTAACAGATACGATTACAGTGACCATTAATCGTATTAAGCGTGGACAATCCCCCTTTGTTGGAGGAAAGGATCACACAACCCATCACTTATTTTTTAAAGGCATCACTGAAAAACGGATTGCTATATTGTTTTTTGCCATAGGCTTAGTAGGCTTGTCGCTTGCGTTAAATGTCATTTTAAACTATCATTTAATTTGGGTTATTATTTCAATTGTGTTTTGTGCTATCACTTTCTTATCTTTATATCTCAACACGATAATAAAACGTAAGTGAGTATATCTGTTTGGATATTAAAATTTTTTCGACAACCCTTATCCTTTTATAAAAAATCAGGTCTGAGTGTATTTGTCCTTATTATTTTTATTTCGATTATAAAATTAGTGTTTTCTAAAATTCATTATTCGGAAAGTGATTATACCAATGGTAATTTTAAAGTATTAGGATTAAATATTCCTTCTAAATTAGATTTTGCAGGCGAATTAGTTCCTCAAAACGATTATGAAATAAAGGAGAGTTTAGAGCAAGAATTTTTTGCCAATAAATCTTGGAAAAGTTCCTCACTAGTGTTATTTCAAAAAGCTCAAAAATGGTTTCCCCTTATTGAACCCATCTTAAAAAGGGAAGGTGTTCCGGATGATTTCAAATATATTGCTGTGATTGAAAGTCATTTATCAAATGTTGTGTCTCCAATGGGAGCAGCTGGCTTTTGGCAACTAATGCCCAATACGGCGCAAGGCTATGGCTTAATTGTAAATCAAGAAGTAGATGAACGATATGATGTTGAAAAAGCAACCGTTGTGGCTTGTAAACATTTTAAAGACGCTTATCATTATTTTCATAATTGGACCTTATCAGCGGCAGCTTATAATGTTGGCATTGGAGGAATACAAAAAGCATTAAAAAAACAAGACACCGATAATTATTATGATCTGTTATTAAATAATGAAACCGGGAGTTTTATTTACCGTATCCTAGCATTCAAAACATTATTATCTAATCCAAAACATTTTGGCATCAATACTAAATTTAAAAAATCGGTTAACTTCCCGAGCTTTAAAATTGTTAAAGTAGATTCTTCGATCACGAATTTTTCGGCATTTGCTAAACATTTAGAAACCAATGTGATTACACTTAGAACATTTAATGCCTGGTTAATTGGCGATAAATTATCTAATCCTGAAAAACATAGTTACCAATTTAAAATTCCAAAAAATAAAAATCTGGATTTAAGTATGTACTTCAATGATGTTTATCCTCAAGAAAAAACAGCAGATACCCTGTTACATAAAATGGAGATTGATAGCTTACTTATTAAAACGGATAGTCTTACTAAATAATTTTCATTTAACTATTCAATATTTTAATGAAATCCTTTTTCTAGTTTATAAAAAGGACTGTTTTTCAGAAGTGGAACTAGCGAGAAATGGGTCGAACCTATTTTTAGAAGATTTTTTTAACGTAAAAAAAGGACTTTTAGACCTTTAAATTTTAACGTAAAATACGATAAAAAAAAGAGAAGTCTTTGGAAACCAAAAACTTCTCTTTAAGTGAACTTCACAGACAAAATCTCGAACCAGTTACTAAAAGACATAGAAATACTATCGAGTTTAAAACGATATATTTCAAGCCATTAGAGGGGTCAAATATTTTGTTAGTTTCTTCCATTTGTTTATATTCTGTTTAATTTGTTCCGAATAATTAGCCTATTTCATAATA
>JANYGR010000008.1 GCA_025359355.1 Bacteroidota bacterium
AATGCATAACGCAAAATAGATGGTTTCTTTAAATGGAATATCTTTTTGTAACGAAATAGTAATAGGTTTAGACCAATTGATATTGTCATAAGAACATACAATTTCTATTTGATGTTTACCGCCTTCAATAGAGGTTAAATGTATTTGAGTGTTTTCTAAATTAGTCCATTTACCATTATCGTATTTGTATTTGTAATACTGTTTATTTGGTTTTACAAACAATGGGCTCGAAAAATTAATCGTCACATCTGATTGAGAACTTGATAGAGTTAGGGAATTGTTTTTTAATTCAGTTGGTTGTTCATCAATATCAATAGAGGTAATAAATAATTTATCATCGATGCGAATGTTTGAAAGCAAATTTTCTATACTACACAAGGTAATGCCTTTATCGCTGCAAATACAACAATTAGAGCCATTAAACACAATATCGTTAATAGTATTAGATTGCAATCCATTTGATTTATTATAAATCACAATTGGGTTAAATTGTTGATCACAAATAAACAATCCATCCAAGGTAGCAATCCAAATTTTATTTTGATAGAATTTTATTTTTTTGACTGCTGTTAATTGTTGTTCGCCTATTTGTTGGATATGGAGCGAATCTTCAAATACCGTAATGCCATTTTCGTGAGCTAAGTAGGTTTTGTTTGCATGATTTTCAATGCTATTAATACCGTAACGAAATATTTGATTCTTATAATTTTTTATCTGACGATTCTTTTCATTATAGATAGTTAATCCATCGGATGTACCAATAAACAATGAAGTATTGCCATTATATACCGTATTAATACGTGTGCGATAATCAGGGAAAGAAACGATGGTATCAAGTATCGTAAATTTTTCTTCAGCATAATTTTTAATTTTAAACAAGGTACCTGTTCCATCACCTAAATAGGCTTCGTTAGGGTTTTGGCAGTAACGAAATAATCTTGAAGCTATCGGCGAAAAATTATAATGTGTATTATTAATTAAAAAGGAGCGTTTGCTATTTGCTACCGAATTTATTTTAGAATACATCACCGTTTGATGATTGGGATGAATACCAAATACGGTTTCTAAGAATAAATTATCAGGTGCTATAACGGTTTGAGTGTTATTGTGCTCGTAATCATAAATAAATAAACCATTGTTGGTGCCTACAACAATGCTGTTTTCAATA
Source organism: Bacteroidota bacterium (assembly GCA_025359355.1). Lineage (GTDB taxonomy): Bacteria > Bacteroidota > Bacteroidia > B-17B0 > Aurantibacillaceae > UBA4416. The sequence continues at coordinate 1,169 of JANYGR010000008.1, forward strand.
AAAGAAGCACAACTAACGGGTAATATTTTTCTGCCAGCGGTGAATGAAATATTTTGTAAAGCTGGGTTTTGAATAAAATAAACACCATCGTTAAATGTTCCAATCCATATATGATCTTCAGAATCTTTAAAAATACAATTAATCAATACCTTGTCAATACCCAATAAATCAAAGGCATCGTAAGTCATATTGTTTTCTATTAAATACAAGTTATCGTCAGGCGTATTGGTAAACCAAATGCGATTGTATTTATCTACTAAAATTTTACTAACATGAGCTGTATTGTTTTCTCCAAAAAAACTATGTGCTTGTTGCGTTTTTACAGGAATGGTTTTTATTATTTGATTGTCTTTGATGCACACAATGGCATTATCAGTCCCTAGGTACAACAAACCAGAGGCATCTTCTGTAATAGAGTAAACCGGAAAGATTTTGCCTGACAAAAGCTTTATTTGTTTACCATTAACGAATTGATACAGCCCATCAATTCTACCAACTAGTATGGTATGGTTAAAGGTTTTATATAAAGCAAAAGCTTGATTGTTGTTATTTGTTTTTTTTAATTCATCTTCAATTACTTTCCCAGTTTTAATATCATAGGCTGCAACTGATATTTGCTCGTTGAGTGCATAGTTATAATCTTTATCAAAAATTAATTCATCAACAGAAGTATTAAAAACAAGGTCTTTAATTAAAGTAGCAGTATTACTGGGCTTATCATAATTGTAAATCCCCTCTCTGCGATTAATGATTACCAGTTTTGAATTCAAATCAAAACCAATGTTTCTAATGAAATTTGATTTGAGAGGAACCTTAGGTTTTATTTTAGAAAAATTATACCCATCAAAATCGTAAACACCATTTTCTGTTGCCAAATAGAGGATGTTGTTTTGATCTTGTTTAATAGCAAATACATTGGCGTTGCTTAAGCCTTCTTCTGGACCATAATGCTGAAAGGAAAAACTTCTATTTTGAGCACGTGTTATTATGCCAAACAGAAACAGTAAAAATATAACGCAATATGATTTTCTTAAATTCATAGAATGACTCATAAAAATAAGAAAAAATACTGAAAGAGATTGCTTGTTCGTCGATTTGTGCTATCGTGATAGTTTTGGTATTATACCAAATATATCTACATTTGGTATTAGTTAATGAAAAATATAAACAAATCTACGGTATACATTGCAACAGTTGTGTTTGGACTTTTGTTAATTCCAAGTTTTTTATCTGCTTGGGCAGAAGACGAAGGAACACTTGGGACAAATATTATTTGGGTAACTTTTGCTAAATTATTTGATGTTCTTCGCTTTCCTACACATACTTTACTTTGGACATTAATAGCTAAAAGCGATGCAACAATGTTTTTTTGTGGGCTTCTAATTAATTGTTTGTTTTATGGACTCCTGACCGAGAGATTACTTTACTTTATTATACGACAGAGAAAATTAAATACGGACGAATAAACGATTATAGCAACAGGAGAAATATATATTCTCTTAAAAAGTGTACACAAAAAGTAATGACTCAACTTACAACTTCATAAACCTCACCGTATTAGAGCCAATGCTTGAAGTGATTTTGATAAGGTAAGTGCCTGCTTGTAATTCAGTTGTTTTAATAGGCGTAGTGGCGGTTACGTTTTTTAATTCGATAATAGACTCGCCCATTAAATTGGTAATAGAAACAGAGTAGGGGACATCATTGTTATTAATTGAAACATATAATATCTCATTCACTGGATTTGGATATATGCTAGCAGAGATAAGGCTTTGCTCTTTTAAGCCAACCGTGTTTAATTGATTATGAATCACGCCAACAGCATCCAAATCAAAACCACTACTACTGTATGGAGTTGGCCAAGGATCATTTATTTTATGATGATTGCTATCGCGTGTGCAGTATTGATTTTGGATAGAACCAATCACATCTATTAATTTCACATGCGTGATATTGTTTTTATTTAATAAAGCATCATCCGCAATATCCGCCAAATCAAAGGGTGTTCCATACAATGCTTTGTATTTTCCTGCTAAATTATTGAGCTTGGTTGGATCAGAATAGTCAAATGGTCCCACTTGAGTAACGGTATCAAAATTACTGATGGCAGGAAATCTAAAATAATGGATACCATCGCTACTAACTTCTACAAAGGCTAATTCTAAAAAATAATCACTGAAGCTATTTTCAAATACAGCAAAATCATTACCAAGTCCATCGCTTATAGGCGAGTTAAATTGTAGGACGGCAACACCACTATCTCCTATACTAACCACGCCTGTAGTACCTGCTATACCTATTGCTGAAGAACTATCGCCAACAGTAGCATAGCTGTATGACGGCGTTGATATATCTTGTAATCCTCGAATAATATGGCACTGAGAAGCCCAAGCTACAAAAGCAGAACTATCTTTGTACATAGCAGTAGAATTAATAGTTCCTGGAGGTCCTGGAAATTGAGCCGCGACTTTTTTGTAACAAAAACAAGCCAAAAAAAACAAGACCACAGTAAAAAAACGTGTCATTATAAATTGATACAATGTCTTTATGAGTTTTATCCCCGAAACTCTAAACATCGATTTATTGGTAGGTCTTCTGACTTGTTCTGGTTATGCGCCTTCCCGAAACGAACAGTTTCAGTGGCAAAATACGGCATAACGGATTTAAGAACTTACAGCTGCGGGTACAGTTTTGGATTTACACCAAATTCCCTTTTTAGTTTTTAGACTAAAAATTCCAACGAGCTAAAGATATTGATTTTTTATAACATAGATACCCCACAAATATGTTTAATAATAAAAACATATATTTGTTTAACTGTCTAGTCCTGAAATAAGTTGACACATAAAGTTAACTTAAATGAATAATGCAGGAAATTTTTGTAAATTCGTAGAGTGCAAGAAAGTCAGTTGGAATCCCTAATTTTATAATTAAAATCACAACCAACTCCGATGAAAAAACTACTCTTTCTTTTTTACTTGTTTCTTTTCCATTCTTCCTTTGCGAAGGAATCGAATGCTCCCGATACAGTTACAGTGGGAGTTTATGTTAACAGCGTACACGATATTGATTTCAAAGAAAAGCAATACACTATCAGTCTATGGTTATGGTTAAAGTATAAAAACCAGGATTTTGATTTTTCCAAATATCTGGAAGTGCCTATGGCCAAAAGCGTGGATAAATCTTTTTACACGGTAGACACGTTGGAGGATGGCAGAATATATATGCTGATGAAGTTGCAATGTGTCATGAAGGATTCCTGGAGAATCGAGAACTTCCCTTTTGATCGTCAGAAATTAAGATTCTCTATTGAAAATTCCCAATACGATTCAGGCAATTTAATTTTTGTCAAAGACACAGCGGGCAATCATTATTCTAAATGGGTTACATCAGGCTGGTATATTGTCACAGATAGTTTTAAAATATTCACAAACATAAAAAAATATGAAACCGCGTTTGGTGATCCAACATTGGTTAAGCCCCAGTCTGAATTCAGCGTGTTTGGAGTAAATATTAGCATTGAACGGGACTCGTGGTGGCTATTCCTGAAATTATTTATTGGGATGTATCTTTCATTCTTGTTATCATTCCTGTGCTTTTTCATTCACACCGATAATATCGACTCGCGTTTCAATTTAAGTGTAGGTTCTCTCTTTGCAGTAATTGGTAATAAATATGTTATTGATTCTGCCCTACCAGAATCTACCTCTTTCACATTGGTGGATACATTGCATGGAATAACCTTGTTTTTTGTTTTTGCCATTGTTGCCTGCTCTGCATATTCATTGAGTCTTGTCAAATCAAATAGACTCGAGGAAACAAAACGCTTCGATAAAGCAGCTGCATGGATATTGCTTGCTATTTATCTTGTTTTAAATTGTTGGTTTGTATATCGAGCGGATTAAGCTTGACGGATTAATTGAAAACAAGAACGATGGATAACACGGTATAGGCAAGATGGCTGTTTTGTGGTTTGGGAAACCGTATTGAACCAATTAAATTTGCACTAAAGGAAAGCTTGTTGGCTCCGACATCGCCACCTCGCCTATACCGGGACCATTACCAATAATAACCAGGTAGACATCAAAACAACAGACATGAACTTAAGAATAGTAGTTTTATACTTATTTATTTTTTCATCAATCATATCAAAAGCGCAGGACATTTGCACTCCAGCACAGATTGACTCTTTAAATATATTTTCAGTTAAAATTGATTCGTTAAAGAAATCAGGTATTGACACTTTCCTAGTATATTATGCTTATTGTTACTCAGATGGATATTCATTTTCATCTAGTTATACAAAAGAACAAATTCGAGAAAAAGAATGTGACTACACTAACACAACCTATGTTTTCTTCGAATTAAATGGTAGTATTTTTGTTTCAAAATTCAATGAATGCAATAAATTTTCAACTATCAAAATCCCTGACTCAAAATCCTTTAAGTATTATAAAAAATATTATGCCGACCTTCTTAAAGACACTATAAAAGGTTCTGCGATTATCAACAAAGAAGGTGGGTTGAATTGGTCTTCAACAGACCATTCATGTTATAGGCATCTTTTTTTCTCAATGAAAGAAAGCAAATACGTGTATGTAGACCTGTATTGGTTAAATAAAAATGTCTATGGTGGACGTAATATTAATTACTCACACAATATTAAAACACATACGAATAAACTTTTAGACATACTATATAAAGAGATTAAAAATTTGACATTCGTTAAAATGGAGCCTCAGAAAAATAATTAAGGATGGTTACTACTCGTAACATATATGCTAAGGTAAGAGTTTGGCAGGCATCAAAGCAATTACAAAAGCGGTAGTCACGCCAAAGCGTGATTTAATTTTTTCTTTGCAATTACGTAGTAACATAGTATCTTTATTTAAACATTTCGAATTCAGATAAATCAAAATACGATGACAAAAAGTATGATGAATCCTAAAGTTGACTTTTATTTTAGTAAAGCAAAAAAATGGCAAGACGAATTAAATGTATTGAGGCCTATTGTTCTTGACTGTGAGTTAACCGAAGAATTAAAATGGGGCGTTCCTTGTTACACGTTTCAAAAAAGTAACATCGTTTTAATACATGTATTTAAAGAATACTGTGCGATTTTATTTTTCAAAGGCGCCTTATTAAAGGACAAAAAAAACATACTCATTCAACAAACAAAGAATGTACAAGCAGCCCGTCAAATAAGATTCACCACAGTAGAGGAAATAATTAAAATGAAACCAGTGGTGAAAGCTTATATTAAGGAAGCCATTGAAATAGATAAAGCAGGCTTGAAAGTGGAATTAAAAATGGATCTGGAACCTATTCCTGAAGAATTTCAACAGCAACTAACGGAGATGCCTGCTTTGAAAACAGCATTTAATGCTTTAACTCCTGGGCGACAAAGAGCTTACATTCTTTATTTTTCATCAGCCAAACAAGCCAAAACCCGTGAATCGAGAATTGAAAAATACATCCCTCAAATTCTTAAAGGCAAGGGATTAGATGATTAGTCCTTCAATAAGAATAGTAAATAAAACAGATACAATCATTTCAACAAAATATATCAAATAAACACAACTTCGTATATGGAACTTCTTGCAAACCTATTAATTGGATTTATAGCTCTCGAACATCTTTACATTTTATATATGGAAATGTTTGCTTGGGAAACACTCGGCAAAAAAACATTTAAAGGTGCTTTACCTGATGAATTATTTAAACCCACTAAAACTCTAGCCGCTAATCAGGGCTTATATAATGGTTTTTTAGCGGCAGGATTAATTTGGTCGTTCTTCATTTCAAATGGCAAATGGCAAACAAACATTGCTTTGTTCTTTTTACTGTGCATCATTATTGCCGGATTATATGGTGCTTTTACTGCTAGTAAAAAGATATTTTTTGTGCAAGCCCTACCCGCGATAATTGCTGTAATTGTTGTTTTATTAGCAAAGTAACCACAATTTAAACCAAGCCTATCAAGCACTTCAGGGCACTATTTAATTACCAAAAAGTGTCCTTCCTTTTTTTGATAAAATCAATAACCAATCGTTATATTTGCTTAGCAAAAATAAAACCACATGGACTTAGAATTTAATAAAAACGACGATAAAATGCGCTTGCTTATTTCTCAAATGGAGCAACGTTTAAATAAAATATACGATGGTGGCGGTAAAAAGCGCATCGAAAAATTACACGAACAAGGTAAAATGAGCGCGCGTGAGCGTATCGATTTTTTATTAGACAAAGACACTCCTCGTTTTGAGATGGGTGCTTTTGCAGGCTACGAAATGTATGCCGAGCATGGCGGTTGCCCAGGCGGAGGTGTTGTTATTGTAATTGGTTATGTAAGTGGTAAACAATGTATTGTGGTGGCTAACGATGCTACTGTAAAAGCAGGAGCGTGGTTTCCTATTACAGGTAAAAAGAATTTACGTGCACAAGAAATTGCCATGGAAAATCGCTTACCAATTATCTATTTAGTAGATAGCGCAGGTGTCTATTTACCTTTGCAAGATGAAATTTTTCCTGATAAGGAACACTTTGGTCGTATCTTCCGTAACAATGCCATTATGAGCGGAATGGGTATTTTACAAGTATCTGCTGTTATGGGAAGCTGTGTGGCAGGTGGTGCTTACTTACCGATTATGAGCGATGAAGCGATGATCGTTGATAAAACAGGCTCTATCTTTTTAGCAGGATCGTATTTGGTAAAAGCGGCTATTGGCGAAAACATTGATAACGAAACCCTTGGTGGCGCCACAACGCATTGCGAAGTGAGTGGAGTAACAGATTATAAATGTAAGGACGATGCTGATTGCTTGACCCGCATTCGCAACATTATGAGTAAAGTTGGTGATTATGATAAAGCTGGCTTTAACCGCGAAACCCCTACACTGCCTAAAAAAGATCCTAAAGAAATATATGGTATCATTCCTGATGTTCGCGATAAACAATACGAAATTCGTGAAATTATTGAACGTTTGGTTGATGGCGGCGAACACGACGAATACAAAGAATTATACGGACAATCCATCGTTTGTACTTATGCACGTATTGATGGCTGGGCAGTTGGCATCGTTGCCAATCAACGCAAAGTAGTCAAATCTAAAAAAGGCGAAATGCAATTTGGCGGCGTTATTTATAGCGATAGCGCTGATAAGGCAGCACGTTTTATTATGAATTGTAACCAAAAGAAAATTCCTTTAGTATTTTTACAAGATGCTACAGGCTTTATGGTTGGCTCAAGAAGCGAGCATGGTGGTATTATTAAAGATGGTGCTAAATTAGTAAGTGCGATGGCAAATTCAGTTGTACCTAAGTTTACAATCATTATTGGAAACAGTTATGGCGCAGCAAATTATGCGATGTGTGGTAAGGCTTACGATCCTCGTTTCATTGTTGGTTGGCCTACAGCTCAAGTAGCAGTTATGGGTGGTGCACAAGCTGCTAAAGTGTTGGTTCAAATAGAAGTCGCTTCATTAAAAGCAAAAGGAGAAGAAATTACGCCTGAAAAAGAAGCTGAATTATATAACAAAACAAAAGACCGTTACGATACACAAACAACACCTTATTACGCAGCGAGTCGTCTTTGGTTAGATGCAATCATAGATCCGTTAGATACACGTAAAGTGATTAGCATGGGCATAGAAATGGCTAACCATGCGCCTATCACAAAAGCGTATAACGTAGGTGTTTTACAAACCTAGTTTTTAATGAGTAAATAATCAATAAGGAATGACATTAAAACATTCATAACCTTATTACACTCATTTACTCCTTTCGTTTAATTTTATAAGTATATTTTTGAGAAACTCATTCTTAAAAATATATTTATGAAACAACTTTTACTTTCTCTTACGGTTCTGCTTACCTTAAGCTCTCAATTATTTTCTCAGGCAAATTTAAAGCTATATGGCTTTGCTGGAAGAGGCGGTGCTACCGGTACTTTATATTATGGCATTTGCAATGATGTAGCGCCTTACACAATTACATTAGACGGAAGTGCATCTTTCAATAATACAACCATTACACCTGGATCTCATACTTTACAAATTGTATCCACATCTTCTAACGTTTATAAAGCTGTTTTAAACTACGATCCAATCAATGGTATTTCAGCTTCGTTTCCTGTATTACCTGTTGGAACAAATACCTTTACGGCCTTTGTTAAAAGAAAATCAAATACAGGAGTTTCACCGTCTTGTAATGGTTCTTTTACCATTGCTGTTAATGGTAATGCACCACCATTTGTCAATAATTGGTATAATTCAGGTACCATTATTCCTGCCGCTACTAATACGCCAACGCTTGGCAATTTATGTTCCGGTAATTATGGATTTTACGCAACCGATAATACCTCTTGTCCTGCTTCAGGAACTGGAAGTTTAGTAGCAAGTTATACTGTAGGAACAGGTTCTTTCCCAATAGATATGGGAACTACTCAGTGCGCTATCATGACTTCCAATTTATCCTGTAATGCGGTATGTACTGGTTCTGCACAATTAATGCCTATGCCGTCGGATGCTGATATAACAAATACAATCCTTAATGGGCCTACATCAGCTAATGGTGGTTTTGGCCCTGCACCAATTAGTATTACCAATCAATGTGCGGGTATGGTTAATGGTATTGTGATGGATGCAACAGGAGCTCAAGCTCAATGTTTTTGGACAATTTCAGAACCTACTCCGCTAGTTGTAATGTTTAATAAAACAAATGCGACAGCACCTAATTTTAATAATGGTAGTTATACGGTACTTGCAACTGGAGGAACGCCAGCTTATTCTTATTCACCATCACCTACAGTACAAAACTTAACTGTTGGAACCTATACCGCTTGTGTGGCTGATGCTAATGGCTGTGTAACATGTAACACTGTTTCAATTGCACAATCAAGTGCTATTAATGAACTATTGGCTTCTGAGTATACAATTTATCCTACCTTAACAGATAATGAATTAATGATTTCTAGTAATACACTTTCTTTAGAAAACATTCAATTGCATTTAATTTCATTGGATGGAAAAGATATGGATGTTAAAATGGAAAAAAATTCTAAGCAAATCACACTATTTTTAAATAACTTATCTAACGGAGTTTACATTTTAAAAATTAATACCGAAACTAAATCTGCTTACAAACGAATTATCGTAAAACATTAATCGCATTTTATTTCCTAAAAAGCACAAAAGCCACGTAAATCGTGGCTTTTGTTTGCTTATATTTTTGAGAAAATACGCTAAAAAAATGTATATTCACATCCTTAAATTGCATTAAAGAATTAGTCAACCCATTCGCATTTTGTTAACTCTCATTATAATTAAACAACAATCACAAACATGATTCGGATTTACATTATTTCTTTTTTATTTCTGAGCTTCTTATCAAGCGCTCAAATGGATGCATTTAAAAACGACCCTCATTACAAGGAACATATTGGAATCAAAGAATCTTTTTGGGGATCATCCGAAGATGATTTTATGGTCTGTTACCCAAAGTCGCACCGCAGTTTATTTGCAACCATTTTTGGGTTAGGCTTGGTAACAGTTGGTGCTATTACGTTTGCCTTAGTCACTCAACGCAAATCCAACAAAAAACTTTCCGCTGTCAATAAACTGATTGAAGAAAAAAATAAAGATCTAACCGATAGCATTAATTACTCTTCTCGCATTCAAAATGCGATATTACCTCAAATACCCGAAAGCTTCAATGCTCACAATAGTTTAATTTACTATAAACCCAAAGACACAGTCAGTGGCGACACCTATTGGGTTGATGAAATCAGTCAGTATAAAATATTCATCATCGCTGATTGTACTGGACATGGCGTACCAGGTGCCTTATTAACAATGTTGGTTAATTCATCCGTACAAAAAGCATTATTTGAAAACGACTTAATCAATCCAACAGCTATATTGGGTAGCATCAATACTCAAATAAAAACATCCTTAAAACAAAACTTACCGTCAGCCGTTCAAGATAGTGTAGATATGTCGGTAGCTGTTTTGAATAGCGAAACACTTGAATTGCAATTCGCAGGAGCAAATAGTCATCTATTCATTATTAAAAATAACGTCATTGATTTGATCAAAGGAAATAAATGTACGGTTGGTTCTGTTCAAGAGCATGTTACAGAACATCCTACTACGATTAGTATTCAGATGAATAAACAAGACAGTTTCATCTTATATACAGATGGTGTAGTGGATCAAATTGGTGGCAGTAAAAAACAAAAATTAAAACGTTCAGGATTTCAACAACTCATCGAATCATCTTTAAAAAATTCATTTCTAAGCTCATTGTCTGCTAGCCTTGATGAATGGAAGCACGGTAATGAACAAGTGGATGACATCACGTTAATTGGATTCACCGTATAACCCATCAATGAAAGCAACTTATAAAATAAGTTTAGTAACTGCTATTTCTGTTGTAATAGCTAATATGATTGGCACGGGAGTATTTACGTCTATTGGCTTCCAAGTAATCGATTTACACACAACCTTTGCCATTTTATTATTATGGGTACTTGGTGGCATTATGGCGCTTTGTGGAGCTTTAACGTACGGAGAAATCGGGGCAGCTTTTCCAAATAGTGGCGGAGAATATATTTATTTATCTAAACTGTATCATCCCTTAATTGGGTTTTTATCAGGTTGGGTTAGCTCTACCGTTGGCTTTGCAGCACCAGTAGCATTAGCTGCCATGGCCTTAGGGAAATATGTTCAAAGTGTATTTCCGAGTGTTAATGAAACCATATTAGCAATTACTGTTGTGTGTATCCTCACACTAATACATTCTTATAACTTACGATTTGGCGCCGCTTTTCAACGAGTAGCTACTGTAATAAAAGTCGTGTTTATTGTTTTGTTTATCACAGCTGGCTTTATTTATACACCACAACACAGCATTTCTGTTTTACCAACCGAACGTAGTTCTGTTGATGTTTTCAGTGGCGCGTTTGCGGTATCGTTGTATTGGGTTTCATATTCGTATTCAGGTTGGAACGCTGCAGCTTACATGACAGGGGACATTAAAGACCCTTCTAAAAATTTACCAAAATCTTTATTGATTGGAACCAGCATCGTTACTATTTTTTATTTATTACTTAATTACATTTTTTTATACACGGCTCCAGTTAATGAATTAGCGGGACAAGTAGAGATTGGACACATCAGTGCCCAACACATATTCGGACAACAGATTGGCAATGTAGTTGGCATCGTTATCGCTTTATTATTAGTTTCTTCCATTAGCGCCATGATATTAGCGGGACCAAGAGTAGCGTCTTCCATCGGAAAAAACATAGCTCCTTTAAAAGTATTTGCGACAGAAAATAAACAAGGCGTACCTTATGTATCTATCATGACGCAATCGGTTATTGCTATTATTTTAATTGCTTCAGCCAAATTTGATGATGTATTGAAATTGATAGGTTTTGTACTAACAGTATTTACTTTTTTAACCGTACTTGGCGTTTTTGTATTACGCACTAAATTCAAACACATCGAAAAACCCTATAAAACATGGGGATATCCGGTTACTCCTATTCTATTTTTAATTATTAATGCCTGGATTTTAGGTTTTGGATTTTACATAGAACCTAAAATGAGTTTATACGGTTTAGGGCTAATAGCTTTGGGTGTAATTGTTTGGTATATCTTAAAACAACTATCACCGATAAGTACTTTAGAAAACGACACTATTATTGAAAGCGAAATAAAATAAAAACACAACTTATGATTAAGACCCTTGTTGCCTGTTCTGGATTAGTATTAATGGCCTGCTCATCATCTAATCACGAAAAAGAAACTCTGATTCAGAAAGATTCTACAATAGTAGGAGCACCATTAACATCCGTAAATGATTCGTTACCAAAGGCAACCATTACTACCAATTGTCATAACGATAGCTTAAATGCGGTTGCTGATATCATGTCGGGGATTGCTGATTCTAGCTCTGTTTTAGGCTATATTCAAAAATCGAGCGACTTTAAAGTGTTCAGTAAAAACTTTGATAAACGCTGGAAGACTTTCGATTCAACGCGTTTAAATAATCTACGAAAATTTAAAGACACTGAAATTTCCAAAATTGTCAAAACACAATCTACTTTATTTTATCCGTTTTCTGGTCCAGATATTTTGCATGCTCAAACTTTTTTTCCTGATGTAGATAAATATGTGATGATTGGATTAGAGCCAGTAGGAAGCTTTCCTGAGTTTAATCAAAAAGAAAAAGATTCTTTAAACACATACTTTTCTAAAGTAAATACTTCTTTAAATGCTATTTTGAAATTTAGTTTTTTCAGAACAGAAAGTATGAGTAAAGATTTGCGCAACGAAGAAGTTGATGGCACGCTTCATTTATTAGTATTATTTTTAAAACGTACCGGAAATACCTTATGCTCTGCAAAGCCTGTAACCATTGATAGTTTAGGAGCTGTTAAATACATTAGTTCTTTTGCCAATTTAAAAAAATTAAAAGCTAATACTAGAGGTGTAGAAATTATGTTTGCAGATATCAATCAACATCCCAAGACCTTATACTACTTTTCGCTAAATGCCTCTGATGGTGGCTTAAAATCTAATAAAGGTTTTGTAACTTATCTTAAAAATATGGGAACGGTTAATACGTACTTAAAAGGAGCTTCCTATTTAATGCATAAAAATTATTTTTCCATCATCCGTAATACCATTATCAATCAAAGCCAACATGTGATACAAGATGACAGTGGCATAGCATTTCATTATTTCATAGAAAGCTCAAGTAAATGGAATTATTCTTTTTATGGGCAATACTTAAAGCCCATCCCTATGTTTTCAGCCTTTTACCAACCCGATTTAGATTCCTTATACAAACAACAAGGCTCTAAACCAATTGGTTTTGGCATCGGATATAACTTCAGAGATAAGAATAGTAATTTTATGATTGCAAGTAAGCAACACTAAATTTACTTCGGTGATAGTGTAATGTAAGGAATAATCATTTCCTCTAAACTAACGCCGCCATGCTGAAAGGTGTTTCTGTAATACTGAACGTAATAATTGAAATTATTAGGATAAGCAAAAAACTTGTCTTCGCGTGCAAATACAAAACGAGAACTTACATTTTGCTTAGGTAAAAAAGCATCCGACGGATTTTTAATTTCAAATACTTCCTTAGCATTGTAATCAAGCGCTCTGCCTTGCTTGTAGCGTAAGTTTGTATTCACCGTTTTATCACCAACGATCTTCGTTGGTTCTTTGACATGCACTGTACCGTGGTCGGTTGTAATGACCAATTTAGCCTTTTTGAACGCAATAAATTTAATCATTTCTAATAAGGGAGAATGTTCAAACCAAGATAAAGTTAAACTTCTGTAGGCAGGCTCATCATCCGCTAATTCACGAATCATCTCAGATTCGGTGCGTGAGTGGCTCAACATATCCACAAAATTATAGACAATCACATTCAATTTATTGTTCATTAAATTGCTCATGTTTTCTGATAATTTTTTACCGGCTGCAAAGTTGGTTATTTTATTATAACCCACTTTCACATCTTTTCCTAAACGTTTCAATTGTGCATTTAAAAAATCTTCTTCGTGCATGTTTTTTCCGCCTTCATCCTCATCATTCAACCACCAATCTGGATGACGCTTTTCCATTTCACTTGGCATAAGCCCTGAAAATATGGCATTTCGAGCGTATTGTGTTGCTGTAGGTAAAATACTAAAAAATAATTCTTCGTTATCCACTTTAAAATAATTTTGAATAATCGGTTGTATCATTTTCCATTGATCGTAACGTAAATTATCAATTACCAATAAAAATGTACAAGGATTAGAATCTAAATTCGCAAAGAATTTATTTTTCAAAAGTGTATGACTCATCGTTGGTGGATTGGTTTCAGTGCCATTCAACCAAGAGGTGTATTTTTTTTCAACGAACTTAAAAAACTGAGCATTGGCATCTGCTTTCTGCATTTTCAAAACTTCGAGCATGCCCTTATCGTGATTTTTATCAATCTCTAACTCCCAATACACAATTTTTTTAAACACCTCCTGCCACTCTTGCCAATTTAGGTTATCAGAAAGTGTCATACCTATTTGTCCGAACTCTTTACGATATTCTGTATTTGTTTTTTCAGACACTAAACGTTTATTGTCTAGGGCTTTTTTAAGCGACAATAATATTTGATTAGGATTAACAGGCTTAATCAAATAATCTGCTATTTTACTACCAATAGCGTCTTCCATAATATATTCCTCTTCGCTTTTGGTAATCATAATAACTGGCAAATCTTGCTTTAGTTGCTTAATTTTAGTTAAAGCTTCTAATCCTGAAATACCAGGCATATTCTCATCCAACAATACAGCTGAAATATTATTATTTTCTTTCACCACATCAATGGCTTCATCACCACTGAGTGCTGTTATAATTTCGTAACCTTTAGAATTTAAAAATAAGATGTGTGGCTTCAATAAATCTATTTCATCGTCGGCCCAAAGAATTAAAGTTTTTTCCATAAAAAATATCTTGTTTTTAAAGATACGAAAGTAACTAGTTTTTATTGTGCAATTAACATTTATTTAGATTTATCCTTAAAACGCTTCATTTCAGATAGAATCAGGGCTTCTACTCCATGATAATCAAACGCATGATTGTGACGAATATCGTGCATCGATATGAGGAAAGTCTAAATACTGAAATTGAATGCTGGTGCTTAAG
>JANYGR010000016.1 GCA_025359355.1 Bacteroidota bacterium
GTGAGTTTTGTATGCTTTAGTAATACAGGATTAACCACATTGTAATTTAGTTTCATTTCTGTAGATTGTTCTAGCCAACTCTCTGAACAAATTTTATGATCGGGCACGCAGTATTTATTTAGTAATGTTTGAACATCTTTATTTAGATTGATGTTATTACGAACAATCACATGCTTATTAGCTTTAGATCTTTTCTTTTTGGAATGAATATTCATAGCGTAGATTTAAGGTTATTACACTCCAAAATTAGTTTGCATTACTTTAACTAATCATTCGTAATTATTACCAAATCATTAAATATTAAAGAACAAAAAATCTATTTAATATTCTCTATTTGGCTACAAAGCCTTTCTATCAGCATACTAATAATACGTTTATTAATTTCTTTTTTATTTTGAGTATAAAATTGAAAATCATTTAAAGAAAATAAAGCCACAATTAAGCCCAAATAAAATTGCTTAAATTGAATATTGGTTTTAAATAGATTGTTGATCTGAGTAACTTTTAAATGATGCTTCAATAATACAAATTCGATTTTATTTTCGATGATAAATTGCTCAAAATACTGAAGAATAATCTCATTTTGAAACTTAAGTATTGGTCGCAACGTTTCATTTTGAAAGGTTTCGTTTACCGAAGCACTGGTATTATCACTTTGTATCTTAGGTAATATGCTTTTTATTTGTTTGCCTCGAGTATCCATTATTTATTGAATTTCGTTTTTATAAAGTTGTAACAACCTTTTTTGTTATTAATGTATATTGAAAATTATCATAACCTATTGTTAAGTTATTTTGCATGTACTAAAATTCTAATCCCAAGCCAATTAAAAACCCTTGATGAAAGGCACTTTTGGGACCATAGCCCAAAACATAATCTACTCTAATAATTTGTAAAATGTGTTCTAATCCAAAATTCACTTCAACATATTTATCAGCTTTATCATTAAATAAGGCATGTCCACCAACTACTTCTTGTATGCGTGTTTTTTTAAGTAGAGGAATTTTATTAAATATGAATCCGTTAAAATGATGCTCGGCATGCGCTTCAACATACCATTTATTAGTGCTATATGTATAGTATGGTAATATTTTAAAAGAATTTAAATAATCATTATTTGCTAATATGGTTTGGTTACCATCAAAGTGTTTATAGTCCATAAAGTTGGTGTATGCGTTTGATAAAAAATAACCGCCTTTAAGCCTGTAAACAAAAGTTCCTACTAAACCTAACTTAATATTATCATCAATACTTATTCGCGCTAAATCGTAATCAGCCTTAGTGTTTAGGCCTGCAATGGCTTTGGTATATAAAACATTAATAATAGGAAATTTACTGCCGGTAATTCTTTTTTCATTTGGGCGCGTAATATATTTTTGTTTAAACCGAATAGAAAATCCTAATTCTACAACAAAGGAATTATTAACTGTAAAGCTCGAATCATCGGTTAATGGTTTCTGAGGATTGTTACTTGTAAATAATTTATTTTTATCATCTATCCATAAATAATTAGCAGTGTTCCTTAAAGGCGATCGTTCGGCATATTCAGCATTAACATAAGTTACTAATCCATTAATTAATTCTTTTTTATAACCAAACGATGCATACGTTTTTTTGTATAGCTTCATAAAATTATCATTACTAAATAATGTATAATAGGTATTCATGGAGGCATTGATAGGTTCGGAGCTATTAAACTGAACGGCACTTGTTCCAATTTTTACATTAAAGCTTTCAAATTTTTTAGGATTCTTAAGGTAAGTCCAATTGAGCGTGCCTCCCCATAAATAATTTGAAAAACCATAGCGTGCCGTTGCTATTACATTATGCGATCTGTTATCCTCATATTTTTTAGTGAGTCCTACTTTAATAGATGCATTAACGCCTTCCACCGTATTATATTGGATACCAGAAGTAAGTAAGCCTGATGTAACAAAATGAAATTGCTTGGCCGTTTTAAAATAATTATATCCCATTAAGAGTGAACCCAATTTAAACTTATTATATTTTTTATCCACACTATCTTTGTACCGATCTGTGCTTGTGATTTTTTGGACACTATCTTTTTTAGTATAATCCCGTTGTTCTTCGTTTGTTAATGGCACTGGCCGCGATTTCATCCAATAAGCCGAATCTTTTTTATTGGAGCCGTCTTCCACTTTTAAAACTTCATTCTTAAAAAAGTTTTTTGGAAACACGGGGTGCAAATCATACTCCGAAAAAATAGCATTGAAATAACCTTCTCCAACAAAACCAAATACTTTATAATTAAATAATAAATTTAAACTCGTGGTCATCCAAGTCGTATCATTAACAGGAGAGTTCAATTCTTTGATTCTAAGTGTATCAACAAAATCTATTTTGGCTTCTTTGGTTAAATACACATCCACACTATGAACGCGCCACGTATTTTCCTGAATATAAATAACTCCTCTAAAACAAGGATCTGTAGCTCGTTTTGGCGTGATGGCTATTTTATTAATCATCTTCCCATCTTCAAAGGTTGTCCCCAATAATTTATAGCGATAAGACAGTAAAGCCGTTTCACTAATTGGAGAAATAAATGGACGATCACTCAATCCTTCGAGTAATATTAAGTTTTGATAAATATTAAATCTCATATCACTTACTTGATTAAAACTAAACGAATTATTTTTACCACTCACGCGGCTCGAATACATGATTTCTTTTTCATCATTCGGTTTTCTAAAATGGTACTTCGTTTCACTTTCGCTCAAATAAACAACACCTAATAAAGATGAATCTATTTTGTTTTCGGTATTACCACTCATGGCATTAATCAATTTTGCCATTTTAGGAGGAAAATCTTTTAATCTCTGTAAGCCTTTAATATAAACCTTGCACGTATAAGCATCCACTTCGCGCGCATAATGTTTGCGTTT
Organism: Bacteroidota bacterium; assembly: GCA_025359355.1. GTDB lineage: Bacteria > Bacteroidota > Bacteroidia > B-17B0 > Aurantibacillaceae > UBA4416. The sequence goes on from JANYGR010000016.1 coordinate 2,904, forward strand.
TTTGATAGCAGCTCTAATAACCGCATAGGCAGGGTCTTCCCCATCTTTTACAACTATCTCTTTCAACTCATAACTCTCTGGATTGAGAGTGATGTTTTTAGTGTCATTAGCTTGAACAACAAATGTTTCAACCTTCTTTTTATAACCAATGTATTGAAAAATTAAATCGTAAGTACCCGCTTGCAATTTCAACGAATAAAACCCATCAGCATTAGCATTGGTTCCTTGTGTAGTACCTTTTACTTGAACCGACGAAAATGGCAAGCCTTGATTATTACCATCGGTTATTTTACCAGAAATGGTAAAATACTGCGCAAGTAAATTACCTGAACTAATTAATAGTAATATGAAATAGATGATTCTTATCATTAATTATAATGGACGTTTAAATTAGTAAAAAAGTTACAGTATCGTACTAAAAAAATCTTATACATTTACAATATGTTTAAGCTTATATATCACACCACATTTTTAAGTGTACTACTTATTTTTAGCGCTTGTTCCGAAAACAAAACTGCCACCAAACAATTGAAAACACCTAGTTCTATTGAGGAATTGGGCGAATTATTATTCAACGATTCTTTATTATCAAGAGGGAATCAAGTAAGTTGTGCCTCTTGCCATAAGGCTCAGTATGCCTTTGCAGATAATACGGCTGTTAGCTTTGGCGTTGATAGCGCTAAAGGAGGAAGAAATACGCCAAGCGCCATGAATTTAGAAGGACATAATTTCTATTTTTGGGATGGACGATCGGAAACCTTAGAAGACCAAACCGTTGGGCCTATTGAAAACCCTGTAGAAATGGATATTCCCTTGTCGGAAGTGGTTCGTAGACTGAATGCTCACCCTCAATACCAACAATTTTTCGTGAATTTATTTGGGCATCAAGCCGATAAACAATCTATCGTAGCAGCTATCGCTGCTTATGAAAACTCTTTATCTACCAGTAATACTGCTTTTGATAATTATATGAATGGTAAAGATACCACTCAGTTTACGGCTGCTGCTAAACGGGGGCGTAACATTTTTAACGTGAAGGGGAAATGTTTCGATTGCCATTTTGGACCTGATTTTACAACAGACCAATTTAAAAATATAGGCATCTTTAATGGTAAAGACATC
>JANYGR010000040.1 GCA_025359355.1 Bacteroidota bacterium
TAATACAGACGAAATTATTAAAGGTTTTGTTAAATGTCGTACTAAAGGTGGATTAATCGTTGATGTATTTGGTATTGAAGCATTCTTACCAGGTTCACAAATTGACGTGAAACCTATCCGTGATTACGATGTATACGTTGGTAAAACAATGGAATTTAAAGTTGTGAAAATCAACAACGAATTTAAAAACGTTGTAGTATCTCACAAAGCGTTAATTGAGGCAGAAATTGAATCTCAAAAACGTGATATCATCTCTAAATTAGAAAAAGGACAAGTATTAGAAGGTGTTGTTAAAAACATTACTTCTTATGGTGTGTTCATTGATTTAGGTGGTGTTGATGGATTAATCCACATTACTGATTTATCTTGGGGACGTATTAACCACCCAGAAGAAATCGTAAAATTAGACGAGAAAATTAACGTTGTAATTTTAGATTTTGATGATGATAAAAAACGTATTGCTTTAGGATTAAAACAATTATCTGCTCATCCTTGGGAAGCTTTATCTACTGACATTAAAGTAGGTGATAAAGTTAAAGGTAAAGTAGTTGTTTTAGCTGACTACGGTGCTTTTGTTGAAATTGCACAAGGTGTTGAAGGTTTAATTCACGTTTCAGAAATGTCTTGGTCTCAACATTTACGTTCAGCTCAAGAGTTCTTAAAAGTAGGTGATGAAGTTGAAGCAGTTGTTTTAACATTAGACCGCGAAGAGCGTAAAATGAGTTTAGGTGTTAAACAATTAACTCCTGATCCTTGGAATATCATTATTGATAAATATGCTAAAGGTTCTAAACATACAGGTACAGTGCGTAACTTCACAAACTTTGGTGTGTTTGTAGAATTAGAAGAAGGTGTAGACGGATTAGTTCACATCTCTGATTTATCTTGGAGCAAAAAAATCAAACATCCATCTGAGTTCTGTAAAGTTGGTGATAAATTAGATGTAGTGGTATTAGAAATAGATGGCGAAAATCGTCGTTTATCTTTAGGTCACAAGCAATTAGAAGATAATCCTTGGGATATTTTTGAAACTGTATTTACAATCGATTCAGTTCACCAAGGTACTATTACTTCTATCAATGATAAAGGTGCTACAGTAAACTTAACTTATGGTGTTGAAGGCTTCTGCCCGTCTCGTCACTTAAACAAAGCTGATGGAACAGTTGCAAAAGTTGAAGATGTTATGGATTTCAAAGTAATTGAATTCAGTAAAGAATCTAAACGTATTGTTGTTTCTCATGCTCGTTTACACGAAGAAGTGAAAGAAGAAGCTCGTAAAGTAGAGAAATCTAACAAAGCAGCTGAATCTGATGATACTAAAAAAGCAGTTAAGAAAATGAAAGATAACCAAGAGAAAACTACTTTAGGTGATATCTCTGCATTATCTGACTTGAAAAATAAAATGGACGGTAAATAATCCGTTCCTCACCCTACCCTCTTTACCAAAAGAAGGAAACGGTAAGATATTATCAGGCGTGAGATCCTGATAATAGAAAACTAAAATTCGTCATGGTTTTTTAGTTTTTGAGAGCCGAAAGCCCTTTCAGGAAACTGAAGGGGCTTTTGGTTTTATATGAAATAACAGAGATTGATAAATATATTCAAGTTAATTTATATTGAGTCTTGATGTAAAGTGGTACATCCTTAATTTTCTTATATACTTCTTTCAAATAAGAAGTGTGAATTAAATAAGTACATTCGTTTTTCTTTCGGCCGACTGAAAAAAATATACAAATGGAACTCGAACGAATTACTCAATTAATTAAATCGTATAGCTAATGATACCAAAAGGAAAATTACTAATCGTAGGTGGGCACGAAAATAAGGGTGAAGAAGATGCCGGAGAAAATCTAACTATTCATAAAAAACAAAATTCCACTTCTCATTTCCAAATTTTAGGCAGCCTAATTTCAAAAATACCTAGAACTCATCATTGTATTGAAATCATCGCATCGGCGTCTTCTATTCCTTTAGAAATGGAAACTTTGTATTTAGAATCCTTCAAAAGAGAAGGCTTTACTCAGGTTGGCATTATAAAAGTTGAAACAAAAGAAGACGTCTCTAACCCTATTTCCATAAAACGGATACAAGGAGCTCATGCTGTTTTTTTTACAGGCGGTGATCAGGAAAAATTGGTTTCTATTCTTGCTCACACAGAATTATTAAAAGCTATTCATACAAAATATTATTCTGATAACCATTTTATTGTTGGCGGAACAAGCGCAGGAGCAATGGCTATTCCAGAAATCATTATTACAAGTGGTTTAATTAGAGAAGCTCTGTTTAAAGAAGATATTAAAATAGCGGAAGGATTTGATTTAATAAAACATGTAATTGTTGATACGCATTTTATTAAAAGAGGACGTTTTGCAAGATTAGCGCATGCGATTGCGTTAAACCCTACTTGCCTTGGTATTGGCTTAGGAGAAGATACTGCACTAATTATCTCAAAAGGAAACATAGCGGAATGTATTGGGTCTGGAATGGTTATTCTTATTGATGGCAATGATATTGGCATTACAAATATAAACGAAGTTGATGCTACAAGTCCAATTGTTATTGAAAACTTAAGGATAAGCATTATTGCCGAAGGAAGCAGTTATTCATTGGCAGAAAGAAAATTTATAATAAAATAAAAGGCAACTATTTTACTTTATTATTACAAAAAAATTTGAAAATTTATTATCAAATTTTCCAACTTACTTATTAAAGCCTTATCAATAACTTCTCCCTGTGAATTTATTTTAGATTTTACGCCCGAAATTAGTAAACACATTTCGTCATTAGTTTTTATGCCAAGTGTATTCATTACTAATATTAAACTTTCATGAGCTTTATGCCCAGAACTGGAAGCTGTTATTAATGCCGTGGGCTTATCAGTAAATACAGTGGTGCTTACCGTCCATTCAATAGCATTTTTTAATATGCCAGGTAAGCTAAATACATATTCGGGTGTACAAATTAATACGCCATCAGCTTTAGCAATAGCATCTCTAAAATTTAAAACCGATTGTGGTGTATTTTCAATACTTAAATCTTGGTTGAAATAAGGAAGGGTAGTTAAATCCTCATAAATACTGATGTTTAAAGTGTCTTTAGCTAATTCAGAAATAACATTTATCACATCCATATTAGCTGAATGTTGTCTTGTGCTTCCACAAATTGCTATGATATTTCTTTTAATTATCAATGGGATATTGTTTAAGATTACTTCGCCATACTTCCTGGCAACGACAAACTAATTCATTCCTCTTTGTTTCTTAATGTTCTCGTAAGCTTCTTGAATTTTTTGGAATTTTTCTTGAGCACCTTTTTGGTATTCATCTCCCATAGCCGCTACTTTATCAGGATGATAGCGTATTGCCATTTGACGGTATGCTTTTTTAATTTCTTCTTCGGTTGCGTTGCTTTCAATACCCAACACTGTATAATCTGAATTTACATCACGATAAAACATGTTTTTAACGCTTTCAAAATCAGCGTTAGGTACATCCATTAAAAGAGCAATTCGTTTTAATATTTGTAATTCAACATCGGCAACATGTCCATCTGCTTTTGCTATTCCGAATAAATAGTGCATCAATTGAATACGAACTTCTACTTGCGTACGAAGCTTGATATCACTACAAATTTGTTCCAAGGGAATCTCTCCTCCATTTACAAAATGTTTTAAGGTTTGCAAATGCGCTACAGAAAATTGTGGTCCAAATTGTTGTGAGAAAAAAGATTTTACATAATCCAATTCTGCTTTAATTACTTTCCCATCTGCACGCATAACGGCTGCTGATAGAGCAATAAGCATCGTTGCAAAATCGCTGTTACCAGCAGATGCACGTTGTTTGTAATAAGCAAAGACATCTTCTGCGCTTCCGCCTTTTCCTTTAATTTGCCCACTAATGTTAGCATAATTATCGATAAAGGATCCAATTAAAAACCCAATGAATGCTCCGAAAAAATTTTTGCCTAAAAAGAAAAATCCGATAGCTGCTCCTATAAACTTAAACACGATATAATAGTTTTATAAATAAAAAATAAAGAGTACAAATATACTATTTTGTCATCGTAATTTAAGTTATTACGCTTGTGCTTCTTTTAATTGTAAAAACATTTCGTTAAAACGAACTCTTACTTTTTCTATAAAAGCTTCATCAATCATGCTTTTAAGTCGTTCTAATGATTTTACATCTTCTGTATAAAATTTAAACGCTTGTTCCATAGGACCTGCTTCAAATTTAACGATGTACTTATCATTCATTTGAAAAATAGAAATACTAATTGAAGGATGTGGTATAGAATCGATGATACGCATAACATAATAGATTAAAGCGTAAATATAAGTAGAGTTCACTCAAAAAGTCAATCTTTATTTTTTCTTTTGCTTAACCAAAAGAAACAAAAGTCAAGACGAAAGACCAAATCCATTTTTCCTCGCGCATTCCACGCTTCTGCTCCACCGGAAAAACTAGGATTTCGCTCTCTTTCGCCAAAACCTACCGCACACTTACTAACGTATGATAAGTATATTGTAACGATTTAATTTAAAAAAAATAATACATCGTTTAAAAAAAATAATAGTTACATTTGTAAACTATTACATAATTAAACTGTTTTATATATAAACAAAAATGAATGTACCTGTTGGAACCAAAGCGCTGATTTTATCTAAACGGTATTATGGTGTATTAAGTAAAAGCCTTGAAAGTATTGATATTGAAAGGTATTACTCTATCCTTTATTTTTTAAATGAAAATGATGGTTGTACGCAACAACATATTTGCAACAACCTAGCGATTGATAAAACAGCGATGGTAAAAGTAATTGATTACTTAATTAAGGCAGGTTTTGTTGATAGAAAAGTAAATCCTGATGACAGAAGAGAACATTTTATTGTTTTAACTAAAAAAGGGATTAAGCAAACTGAGTCTATCGTAACTGCTTTTAAAGCCCTTGACACTCAAATATTTTCTACTATTTCGAAATCTGATAAAGATATTTTCATTAAAGTATTATGTCAATTAACAAATACCTTAAAAGAATTACCATCAAACGATTTGTTTTTTAATTATAAAAAAACTGCTAAACCAACTAAAAAAAATAACACTCTTAAATTATAAATCTCTATGAAAAAAATTCCAAACTGGATTATTATAATTGTTGTGATTGCTCTTATTGTAGCATCCAAATTTATTTTATTTTCGAAAAAAGAAGACAAAACATCCGCAAATAAAGGGAAAAGCAAAGGTCCTATTGGCGTCAATTATTTTGTAGCAAAACCCGTTGCATTTGCTAATGATGTATTTGCTACTGGTAAAATTGGCGCATTAAATCAAATTGATATTTTACCAGAAGTGAGTGGAAAAGTAATTGCCATTTATTTTAAAGAAGGCGAAACTGTTACTAAAGGCAGTGCTTTAATCAAATTAAATGATGCAGATTT
>JANYGR010000044.1 GCA_025359355.1 Bacteroidota bacterium
GAAATTTTAAAGTCAACGGATTTACTATTGACTGTTTATAAAAATAGACCTGCATCTTATATTATGGAATTGTTTTTTAATGCTAAAGCAGATGAAATAGTGAATATTTTCTCAAAAGGGTTACCTGATGAAAAAACAAAAGTTGTAGAAAACCTAACAACCGTTGACCCCGCCAATACTACTAAGTGGTATAAAATACAAGCCAATTAAGACTTCTCCTATGAATAATTTAACAATTTAATTTTATTAGTAAGTTTCTGAGTCTTATTTGTTTTATTAGTTTTGCATCTTTAAAAAATAAAGGATTATATCTATATAAAAAAATTATGAAGAAAAAAATATTAAGTATTGCTTTACTTTCATTAACCATTTCATCTTTTGCTCAGGATGTTACAAAAGAAGATGCTGATAAGCTAAGAGCCGAAGCTGATAAATTAAAAACGGCTACAGCTGATACTGTAAAAGCATGGAAATTTGGGGGAATTGTAACCGTAAATGCTCAACAAGTTTCATTAACCAATTGGGCTGCCGGAGGTAATAGTTCAATTTCTTTATCGGCATTGATAAATGTGTTTGCTACCTATACTAAAGGAAAAATTGTTTGGGATAATAATTTACAATTAGGCTACGGTACTATAAAACAAGGCTCAAATAAAAAATGGTGGAAGAATGATGATAAGATTCAAATTACATCAAAGCTTGGACACAAACTGTCTAAAAGTTGGTATTTATCAGGATTAGTTGATTTTAGAACTCAATTTGCAGATGGCTATAATTATCCAAATGACTCTGTATATATTTCTCGTTTCATGGCACCTGGTTATGGTTTAGCTTCTTTAGGTTTTGATTATAAACCCAATGATCATTTTTCGGCATTCCTTTCTCCAGTAACAGGAAAGTTTACTTTTGTAAATGACGATAAATTAGCTAGTGTTGGAGCTTTTGGTGTTCAAAAAGATATTATGGATCCAACAGATTCAACAAAATACATCCAGCATCATAAAACACACCGTGAAGAGTTTGGTGCTTATGTAAAAATGCAATACCAAACTAAAGTGATGGAAAATATTACCTTTCAAACGGTATTAGAATTGTTTTCTAACTACTTCCATAACCCACAAAATGTGGATGTTAACTGGACAACCTTAACGACTTTCAAAGTAAATAAGTTTATATCAGCTACTTTATCAACTCAATTAATTTATGATGATGATATAAAGGTATTACGCACAGCAGGCGATAATAAAGGAACTACCGGACCAGATGTACAATTTAAACAGGTATTAGGTGTCGGATTTTCTTACAAATTCTAGTGAGTCCAATAAATTGCTTTTTTGTCGTTGAACATCAATTTTAAAATCCTCACAGGTCAAAGCCTGCTGCGGTTTTAAAATATCGTTCGCCTAAAAAAATCTAATTTATAGAACTCCCCACTCTAAATATTAATTTATTTATCAAAAAGCGAGATTCGTTGTAGAATCTCGCTTTTTTGATTTTATTAATATAAAAAGGTTCAAAACTCGGTTAATATTAGATTAACAAGGATGATTATTTGGTATAAATTTTCTTATTTTTGTAGCCCTAACTAAAACTTTTTAAAAACTTAAAACAAATTCTATGTCAACACAAACTGCAAATGCAACAGCACACGAATCTATGTTCGAAGCTGTTTTAGCTCGCTTAGACGTTGCTGCAAAATTGATGAACATGTCTGATGACGTTGCCACTATATTACGTAGCCCCATTAAACAAGTAAAAGTAAGTTTACCAGTAATGATGGATAATGGAAAAATTCAAGTATTTGAAGGTTACCGCATTGTTCATTCAACTGTATTAGGCCCCTCTAAAGGCGGTATCCGTTATGCAATGGATGTTAACCAAGATGAAGTAATGGCTTTAGCTGCTTGGATGAGCTTTAAATGTGCTGTTGCTAATTTACCTTATGGCGGTGCTAAAGGTGGTATCAAATGCGACCCTCGCGCTATGAGCGTAGGCGAATTAGAACGTATGACTCGTGCTTATGCTGTATCCATGAAAGATGTATTTGGTGTAAATAAAGATATTCCTGCGCCAGATATGGGAACTAGCGGACGCGAAATGGCTTGGATATTAGATGAATTTAATAAAGTAACAGGAGAAGATTCTCCAGGTGTTATTACAGGTAAACCAATTGTAATTGGAGGATCATTAGGACGTGATGCAGCAACTGGCCGTGGCGTAATGGTTAATACATTAGCAGCGTTAAAGAAAATGGGATTAAATCCTAAAGAAGTTTCAGTAGCTGTGCAAGGCTTTGGTAATGTAGGTTCTCATGCAGCTCGTTTATTAAGAGATCAAGGAATGAAAATTGTTGCGATTGGTGACCATACGGCTACTTTTTACAATGAAGGTGGAATTAATATAAATGCTGCTTTAGAATTTGCGGCTGCTAATGGTCGTGTATTGAAAGGTTTTACGGGTGGAACTGAAATAGGAGCGAATGAAATTTTAACATGTAAATGTGATGTATTAGTACCTGCAGCTTTACAAAACGTCATTACTGAAGAAATTGCTCATAACATACAAGCTAAGCTAATTGTAGAAGGTGCTAACGGACCAACTATGCCAGAAGCTGATCATGTATTAAATAAGAAAAAAATTATAGTTGTTCCGGATATTTTAGCTAATAGTGGTGGTGTTACAGTTTCGTATTTTGAATGGGTTCAAAACAAAGCTGGTTATTACTGGTCAGAACATGAAGTAAATACGAAACATGATGAAAAAATGGAATTGGCATTTGCTCATGTTTGGGATAATGCCGCATTATTTAAAACATCTATGCGTATTGCAGCTTATATTACTGCTTTACAAAAAATAGAACAAGGCGTTCAGTTAAAAGGAAACTACTAGTCCTGATCATTGCAAGCTGTCATCCTGAGCGAAGTCGAAGGACAGCGAAGCAATTTCAATTTAAGTACATCATAAATTTAAGAGCTCCTTTGGTTTTCCAAGGGAGCTTTTCTGTTTTAGCCCTTGTTGGTGTTTTCACAAACAAGGACTTTAACTTCCTTTAACAACTAAACTGTTTTGAAATAGGTATTTAACAGTTGCATCATTTATTTTAACAGCGTTAGCACAAGCTAAAACACCTTTAGCTATGGATATAAGGATGCTAGCTGTGGATACGATACCTTGCACAAGCTAAAACACCCTTAGCTATAGGTATGAGGATGATAGCTATAGATACAACTAGGTTAGCAATAGCTATGATAATGTCCACTTATCTGTGTAAAGGCGTTTTGACACTGTTAGTAATAGAATTAACTTAGTTAATGATAAACAATGCAAATAGATTATTAAGTAACGCTTATTAAAAATATGGGTG
>JANYGR010000063.1 GCA_025359355.1 Bacteroidota bacterium
GTTTATAAATTGATACATGTACTCGAAAGTACGAATGCTGTTATGTATGGCGAACAAACGAGCGACAACGAAAGAGATGAAGATACCCAACATTTGTTAGCGTATAAAAATCAAATGATTGAACGTGGTTATCACTGCGAAACACAATTAGGGTTTGGCAGCCCTAAAACAGTCATTCCAAAATTAGTTGCTGATGCTGATTTATTAGTCATGGGTACGCACGGCCACACTACGCTAAAAGACTTGTTATTTGGGACAACCGTAGAGCGTGTACGCCATAATATTACCATTCCTTTGGTGTTGGTTTAGGGTTATTATAATAGAAATAAGTTATATTTATGTTGAGATAAAGCCTAAATAAAGATGTACTCAATAGTTGATATATACAAAACTGATAAAAAAATAGTAGTGACTATTAAACCTAATAAATCAATTATGTATAAAGTGATTGTTTTAGTAATGTCAGCATTTATCATTGTATTGCCAATCTTGACATCAATTGTATTATTAACAAATCAAATTAAGTCTGGCTATGAAGTACTCGCTGTAGCTATTGTAAGTGTAATTCTTTTAATATTTATATATAAACATTTAAGAGCAACTTTTAGCAAAGAAATACTTGTTATAGAAGATAATAAATTTAGTTACAATAATAGTTTTTTTGGTTTGGGTAAATATTTTGACTCAAATTGTAATAGAATAAAAAGCTTTAAATATGTAGGCTACGCTCAACAAACAAAGCACCCATTACAAATTAAAGGGGATGTATTAGGTTTTGGAACTCAACAAGGAGAAGTTGAATATCTTAATCAAGTTGGTACAATGATACTTGCCACTGAATTTGAAGTTTTAAAATTTGGTATCGATGTTGACGAAGAAGATTATTTAAAAATAAAATATTTGTTAAAATAAAGCAATGCCAAAAATTGAACTGACAACATCTATTAAATCAACGATTGAAATTTGTTTCGATTTGTCAACGAGTATTGATTTACATAAACTATCAACTTCACATACAAATGAGCATGCAATTGCTGGCACTACAAGTGGATTGATAAAGATGAATGAATTAGTAACATGGGAGGCAATTCATTTCGGAATAAGACAACAATTAACTTCTAAAATCACTGCCTACGAAAAGCCTTTTCATTTCAGGGATGAACAAGTTAAAGGAGCATTTAAGTCGATTAAACACAATCATTATTTTGAAAATAATGGTAACGAAATTATTATGAAAGATGTTTTTGAATTTGAATCCCCATACGGAGTATTCGGAGAATTATTTAATAAATTGATTCTAACTAAGTATTTAACCAAATTTTTAATTGTACGAAATAATCTTATTAAGGATTTTGCTGAATCAGAAAAATGGAAAACAATACTGAATGAAAAATAATTGTTTTCCTATTAATTTTTTATTAATCCTTCCCCAACATTCTTCTGAAATTTTCTTTACCTAAAGGAATTTTTTTTAAGTTGGAAATTAGTAAAAAGGCTCGTTCTATTCGTAATTGTTGACTTTTTACGGTGGCAACATAATTTAACACATAACGTTTTACAGATGGTGGTAATACATCAAAACGATGTTTACCTTCCATATCTTGTTTCAAAAGCTCTGCTAATTCTTCTGGCATATCGGCGCCATACTCACTGACATCTTCGGTTAAGGTTACATTTACTTCGTCGTCTTTTGTGACACCAAGTTCTTTCATTCGCTTGGTACTAATAGTAATATATGCTTTGCCTTCGCCTAACGCAACTAATCCTGCGGGGTAGGTTAGTTGTTGGTTTACATTGCAAAGTAAACGTTTAGCCCCAATGCCGCCAATTTTAGTTACCACCTGTTTAGGGATTTCTAAATAATGCATTCCTTTCAAATGCTTTAAAACGCCTATCGTTGTTGTAAAAGAAAGCGGTTTCATGTTTTAAATAAATGAATTTATAAAACGATTAACCTAATAATACACACCAAGCTTCTTTTACTTTATGAAGTTCTAACAAGGTTTTAGCAAACGCATGTCTTTCATTTTCAGTATTTATTTTTTGAGAAATTGTTTGATTGAATGTTTTAATCTCTTCGGCATTAGGTAATATCTCTATGTTTCCGAGTTGCCCTAAATTGTTTCCTGTTAAAATAGAACTGTGTTTGATGTGTTCAGGAATAACATCAATGCCAATACCAATGGTTGTAATTGGTTTTTCAATTTCAAATAATGCGTCGCCATGAGCTCTGCAATACCAGTTGCCTCCCATGCGCGCCACTAAATCTATTTTTTGTTGATCAATTAATTTCTTGTCATCAAGTACTGCTTCCGAAATATGAATTTTTACAATTTCACACATCACTAAATTACAATTACCAATTTCTTTTACTTCAAACACTTTGCATTCCAATTGTACAGGGCTTTCCTTTACACGCATTGGTTTCACTAAGTCGGATGGAATAGGAGTGAAGCCTGCTTTTACAAATTCACTCGTGCCTTTAGGATAGGGACTACTAGCCAAACTCATTTGATGCACCATGCTATAATCAACAATATTAATAACACACTCGGGCACTTCTTTGATATTCAAATGCGTGTCTTTAGCCTGCCCTGTTTTTCCACTTAAGTTTGGCGAAAAAATAGCGATAGGAGGCTTCGCAGAAAATACATTAAAAAAACTAAAGGGAGCAAGATTATGGTTACCAGCAGCATCCACAGTACTTGCAAAGCAAATAGGACGAGGGCCAACAGCGCCTAATAAGTATTGATGTAAAAGTGGAATGGGTGTTTCGCTTGGAATGATGGATAACATTTGAGAAGAATTTAATTTAATAGTTATTGTTGATCGTTTAGTTTACGAAGGATTTTTTATTTTTTCAATTAAGTAGGGGTCGCCTAACACATCACTACACGTAACAACCGAACTTACGGTTACGCCCATAATACCGTGTAAATTGAGGTTTTGGCCTGTTAGAAATAAATTACTAATTTTTGTGCGAGGTGTAATAAATGATTTCAATGGTTCGGTATAATCTTTTACAATCCCATATAAACTGCCATCTCTGGAGCCAATATAATCTCGGTAAGTAATTGGAGAAGCTGTTGTGTATGACTGAATTTTAGAGCGGGTTCCGGGTAAACGCATTTCTAAAACATCTAATATTTTTTCTGCTTTTTCTATTTTAAACGCTTCGTAATCGTCGCCTCTGTAATTAATATTATTTGGAATTATGCTTTTTGTGTTTTCCCATTTGGCACATTCCTCATAACGCATATAGGCTAATACCGTAAAGTTTTCAGTAAAATTAGGGTTTCTGGAGCTTGTGGTAGTAAATAAGCCTATAGTTTCTGGCCATGTTTTTTCGGTATAATTTCCACCTGTCCAAATATCAGGTGCCATACAATGGTAAATGTTGTGATTGTAATGTGGCATCGCTTCCGGTTTTACAACCGCATTCACTAAAAACGAGGACACTGAATTTTCTAAACTATGTATTCTATTTCTATATGCAGTTCGTATATGCGGACCTTCAATCATATCAAGGGTTTTACTAAGGTCTATACCTGATATGAAAGTTTTTCCTTCGATGCGATCGCCATTTGTCAGTTCAACAGATTCTATTTCACTGCCATTAAAATGAAAGTTTTTTGCTTCGCTATAATTCAAAATTTCGCCGCCTAATTTTTTAATATTAGTGCTTAATATTTTTGCTATTTGCGAACTGCCATCAATACATCTGTAAGAACTTTGTATATAAGAATCAACTACTAATGCATGAACATAAAAAGGTGTTTTATCTTCTGAACCTGCATATAGCATGTTACTACCGCCAATTACTTGTTGTAGTTTAGGATCTTTAAAAATAGAATTGATAACACTTCTCGAATCTATTTGTAAATGCCAAGCAGCTGTAATATCTTTTTTTTCGCTCGATAAATTGTATAATGGAAAAGAAGCACATACTTCTTTTATTTTTTTAATGTATGTATTTAAGTTCTCTCTTTCATGAGGAAATAGTTGCGAGAGTTGTTCTACAAAATTATTGTAGCCTTGCGCATGAGGATAGAGTTGTTTATCGTCTTTAAAAGAAATGACATCGTAGCCGTTTTGGTCTAATTTCTGAAGTTTTAATTCTTTCATTAAACCAAAATAGTTGAAATACGTATTAAGGTTTTGCCCCTCGTCTAAGCCACCTAGGTAATGAACGCCTGTTTCAAAAATAGTTTTATCTCTACTGTAAATTTGTAAAGATCCTCCAATTTGTCTGTTTTTTTCAAGTACGCAAACACGCTTACCTTCTTTGGCTAAAATATAAGCACAGCAAAGTCCGCCCATACCACTTCCTATTATAACCACATCGTACTTTGCCATAAGTTAATTAACACCAATGATATAAAAATTTCACATAATAAATGGTAAGAATTTATCAGTTATTGTTAAATTTAAGGGTTACTAAAAATAATGAAAAAACACGTACCCTATATTCTCTTTCTTTTTTTAATAAGTTTCGTGTCTTCTGCTCAAAACTATACTATTACAGGTAAAGTATTTGATGTAGATACCAAAGAGCCATTGCCATTTGTACCTGTGTTGATAAAGGGAACTACTGTTGGTGGGACGAGTGATTTTGATGGTAAATTCAGTATTAAAACTTCTAAAACAGGCGATTCTATTGTGGCTTCGTATATGGGTTATAAAAGAACCGTGCGTGCTATAAAACAAGGAATTAATCAGGAGATTAATATGCCTATGACTTTAGAGGGCGTTAATTTAATAGAAGTAGTTATTAAGCCTGGAGAAAATCCAGCCCATCGTATTATCAGAAATGTGATTGCTAATAAAAACAAAAATGATAAAAGCCATTTAAAAGCCTATCAATACGAAACCTACAATAAAGTAGAGTTTGATTTGAATCGCATACCGAAAGAAATGCGTGAACGTAAATTATTTAAACCCGTTAAATTTATTTTTGATAATGTAGATAGCGTAAATTCGGATGAAAAACCTTCGTTGCCAATTTTCATTATCGAATCTCTTTCTGATTTTTATTATCACAAAAATCCTACATTAAAAAAAGAAGTTATTAAAGCCAGTAAAATAACAGGCATGGAAAATACGAGTATTTCTGCGGTAATGGGAGATATGTATCAAAATATTAATATTTATGACAACAATGTTTTAGTATTCAATAAGCAATTTACGAGTCCCATTTCTGATAACGGCTTCTTTTATTATAAATATTATTTAGAGGATAGTTTATTTATTGGTAATACATGGTGTTATCATATCCGTTTTAAATCCAAACGCACTCAAGAGTTATGTTTTAGTGGTAATATGTGGATTGCCGATTCTACATGGGCTATTAAGCGCTTGGAAATGAGCATTCCTAAAGATGCAAATATTAATTTTATCAATGCGGCTAATATTGTGCAAGAGTATAATAGAGTAGACAGCGCTTGGATGTTAAGTAAAGATCGATTGATCATTGACTTTGCGCTAAATCCCAATAAAATAGGAATATATGGACGTAAAACTACTTCGTATAAAAACTTTGAAATTAATAAACCAAAAGAATCAAAGTTTTATGAGTTTGGCGATAAAATTGTAGTGGATGATTCAGCCTCTCTTAAAACAGCAGCATTTTGGGACACTAACAGACATGATAGTTTGTCTTCGCGTGAACGAAAAATTTATCACATGATTGATACGATTAAATCATTACCGGTGTACAAAACTTGGGTTGATATCTTAACTCTTTTTGTATCGGGTTATAAGGAAGTTAATAATTTTGAGATCGGACCTTATTATAATTTGGTGAGTTATAATCGCATCGAAGGAATGCGTTTGAGGTTTGGAGGCAGAACGAGTACAAAGTTCAGTAAATGGTATCAACTCGAAGGCTATGTGGCTTATGGTACAAAAGATGAGAGGTATAAATATAGTTTAGGATTTAAAACATTTGTCAGCAAGAAAAAGCACCGTTCTATGGTAGGAATGAATTTTAAAAGTGATTATGAAATTTTAGGACAAAGTCAAAATGGTTTTTCTCAGGATAATATTTTTGCTTCTTTATTTAGGGTGAGCCCATTAACTAATTTAACACGTGTAGATAATGTGACTGCTTGGTTTGATAGAGATTGGATTGATGGGTTGTCCTCTCGTATTTCCTTAGTAGGAAGAACAATTACGCCTTTAGCTATAAATGGTTATCGTTATTATAAGCATGATGGTAGTATTGCTACTAAAGAAAACATAAAAAACACAGAAGTGAAAATTAATGTACGTTTCGCATTTAAAGAGAAATTTATTAATGGTGATTTCAGGCGAATCAGTTTAGGAACTAAATGGCCTGTTCTTCAGGTTACTTATTCAAAGTCCTTACAAGATGCTTTTAGAGGTGAGTATGATTATCAAAAAGTTGTATTTAAATTGAGTGATCGTATCAGGTTAGTTTCATTGTTAGGTTATACAGATTATACGGCAGAGATTGGACAAATATTTGGTGCAGTTCCTTATCCATTAATGGAATTGCACGGAGGTAATGAAACCTATGTGTATGATCAATTATCTTATAACATGATGAAGTATTATGAATTTGCCAGTGATAGGTATGCAGCTGTAGGATTCTTCCATCACTTTGAAGGATTATTATTTAATAAAGTACCTTTACTTAAAAAACTGAAATGGCGTGAAGTAGTTACGGCTAAAGCATTATGGGGAACAGTAAATGATAGAAATAGAAGAACGATGATATTCCCTTCTTCCCTTCATGCCTTAGGTAACGAGCCATATATTGAAATGAGTGCTGGGATTGAAAATATTTTTAAAATATTTAGAGTGGATGCCTTATGGCGAACAACATACAAAAGAGCTAGTTTCTTTGATAATTTTGGAGTTAAATTTGGTTTTCAGTTAGCGTTTTAAAAAGAGACAATAGGGATTTAAGAGACAAAAAAGATAAACATGATACTACGTTCGGAAAATTTAGTAAAGAAATATAAAAATAGAGTTGTTGCAAACAATGTAAGTGTGCAAGTGAAACAAGGCGAAATTGTTGGCCTTTTGGGACCTAATGGTGCTGGAAAAACGACTTCCTTTTATATGATAGTGGGAATGGTGAAACCTAACTCAGGTAAAATATTTTTAGATGATAGAGATATTACGAACGAGCCCATGTATCGTCGAGCGCAATTAGGAGTTGGTTATTTACCCCAAGAAGCTTCTGTATTTCGTAAGCTCAGTATCGAAGATAATTTACGAGCGGTGCTCGAAATGACTACTAAAACCAAAGCAGAACAAGCGTATAAGGTTGAAAGTTTATTAGATGAATTTGCCTTACATCATGTGCGTAAAAATTTAGGAGATCAATTATCAGGTGGCGAACGCCGTAGAACAGAAATAGCGAGAGCCTTAGCTACTGACCCAAAATTTATTTTATTGGATGAACCTTTCGCAGGCGTTGATCCTATTGCGGTTGAAGATATTCAAAGTGTTGTGCGCAAATTGAAAGATAAAAATATAGGTATTTTAATTACCGATCATAATGTACACGAAACATTAAATATAACAGATAGAACTTATCTATTGTATGCCGGAGAGGTAATAAAATCAGGCTCTGCACAAGATTTAGCAGATGATGAAATGGTGAAGCGTGTTTACTTAGGACAAAATTTCAAACTAAGAGATTAAGCTTATAAATAAAATTATCTATTCAACCACCATAAACTTGTATTTAAAAGCGTAGCGAAACTAACCCATATTAGATAAGGGATTTGAAGGTAAGCTGCTGTTTTATGTATCTTGCGAAAGTAAATAATCATCATTAAAATATAGATCCACATTGTAATAATTTCAATGAGGGCTACGCCTAAATATTGAAATTTAAAAAAGATAAAACTCCACCAAAAATTTAAAAACAACTGTACTGCAAAAATAGTGATAGCTTTTTTTCTAAGCTCGTTTTTAGGTGTTTGTAAAATTAAATACAATGAAATGCCCATTAATATATAAAGCGTTGTCCACACTGGTCCAAATAAATAATTTGGTGGATTGAAAAATGGTTTGTTTAATGTCACGTACCAAGTGTTAATACTTGTTGCTGTAGCGAAACCACTAATGCCTCCAACCATTAATGGTAATAGGATACATAAGGCTAATTTCAGGTAACGATTCATTGTGTTTTATTTTTAAAGGTTATGTTTTCATAAAGAAGCCTGATTAATTATAGTTAATCAGGCTTCTTATTATATTTAATGTAACAAAGAATACTACCAAATGTTTACACGCTTTTC
>JANYGR010000064.1 GCA_025359355.1 Bacteroidota bacterium
TAAAATTGGAATTTATACAATTAAAGTTTACAAAGCTTCTGATAGCTCTTTAGTAGCTCTATTTAAGGGAACGGTTTATCGAACAAGCAAGGCTTGGTAATATAACATAAAATCGAAATATGAAATTTAAAATAGTTTTTATCGTTTATTTATTCTTTTATTCTTCAGGATTATTTTCTCAATTCAAAGGTGGTAGTTATCAGTTTCCTGAAAGATTTAGTCCAAATTATTTTTTTGACCCAAATTTATCATATCAAAAAATAAAAGTTGTTCAAGTGAAAGGTTTTACGCCTGAGCAAATGGATTATTATAAAATAAATAAAACATATAACACTCAACGCGATTTTGATAATAACTCTTATTATATGGAATGGAATGAATTGGAGAACTATTTGTATAAAATAATTGACACTATTATTCCTAAAGAAGTTAAAGAAAAACAACCTTTCGATGTTTTTATAAAAAGAGATATTGAATATAATGCAAGTGCATTGGGAAATGGTTTTGTTTATGCAAATATTGGATTGTTAGCCAATTGCAAAAGTGAAGCTGAACTAGCCTTTATACTTGGTCATGAAATAGGACACTCTATATTTAATCATGGTTATATGATTAATGCGGATTTAGTATCTGCATACAATCGTAATGACTTTAGTTCTACTATTGAAAATTATTTTAAAATGTTTGATAAAGAACAGTATGCGGAATTGCAATCAGATTCATTTGGCGCCAAATGTTTAAATAAGGCTTCGTATAATCTTTCTGCGGTAAAACCATTTATGAATATGATAGCTTATAATGAATTTACCTCAAAATTTTATCTCAAAGAAGGCGATAGATTGTCATATAGCAATTACATGAATAAATTCAGCTCCCACCCAAATTTTTTTAAAAGAAGTAACGAATTTGATAAATATATTTCTGAAACAAAATTTAGGGGCATAATTTATAAACTCGACTCGGTTTATTTTCAAAAAGTAAAAAAAATAGCTCATGAGGAATGTAAAAAAATTTCTTTTGAAGAAGGAGATTATAATAATGTAATTAAATTATCATTTATAGATTATCTTCAAGGAGATAATGGATTAAAGAATTTATTTTATTTATTCGAATCTCTCCGACGATATTTATATGTTCATCCCGAATATGGAAAAAAAGGATTTCTCGGAGAGGATTTTCAGTTCAGCGAATTTAATAACACTAATTATAGTATTTTGAAAAAACCTGAAATACTTTTCAATGATTCTATAGGTTATTTGAAATCATCTAATCACCTTCTTATTACGGAAGCTCAAAAGCCATTTAATACGTACGAAGAGGCGTATATCTATTTTGTTGAAATGGCAGTAGAACGTAAATTTAACGAAGCAACGTTTAGCAAAGTATTATATTACTTTTCAAAAAAAGATGAAGTCAAATATAAGTTATTGAATAATTTATATTTAGAAAATGGGGCTGGAATATATAAAGGTCTTTCCGAAAACATAAAAATGTATGGTTTCCCATATATTAGTGCTGGAAAAACAGCGGTATTGATCGATAATTCTACGAACTACTCTCAAAGCGATAATTATTACCATTCACTTGAAAGAATTAAATATGCGCCAGCTATTAAAGAAATGTTTAAAAATGATACAAGTAAAGCGAAAATAATCCTTATGAGTGATTTACTTGGAATTAGACCTAGGGAATTATATAATTACCAAAAATTAACGTGGAATATTACCCAACTTTATAATCAAAAAGACGAAGAAATTTTTTATAAATTGAGGTATCTGAAAAAGGAAAGTATGGATGAGAGGGAACTAAAAAATAAATTCAATAAAAACCTGATGATATTTATACCAGATTGGTTTAAATGGTTTAACGAAAATAATTTGAAAGGAATATTGATCCAACAAATTCAATATAAATATGCATATGTAACTGAGGAAAATGAATATATGAATTTATATAAAATCCAATACCTCAATTTTTTCGATAATAGACCTTATTTTGGTAAATGTATTAGAACGGCTACATTCAGAAAACAAACCAATGTTCAAATGGCTAATGAAATTAAAGAATATTTATGGATGGTTCAATAAAACATAAATAATTTTGGTTATATTAGTTATTAAATCTATTCAATCTCTAGGAGACAAAGTTATAAATCTTAAAAACTACCGTTATGAAAAATCTAAAAAAGAGTTTCGCTTTAATTTTAATAGTGTTAATATGTAGCTCATTAGATAGCTTAGCACAACATGGTGGTGGACATGGAGGCGGACACGGAGGCCGTGGTGGCGGGCAAGGTGGAAATCACCGAAATAGAGGAGGAGTAGTTATTCAAAATAATCGTCATCCAAATAAAGTTATTGTTAGAAGTACGTATCGTCCAAATAAAATAGCTGTTTATCATCCTTACTGGGGTATGAAGAGAAACTTTAACCGTCGTTGGGTTTATTTTCCT
>JANYGR010000108.1 GCA_025359355.1 Bacteroidota bacterium
GTCTTTTTGTTTTGAAAGCATATACAAATCTGCCGATTTTTAAAACCTTTTTTTAGTTTTTCGGCAGATTTTTATACCCCATTTTTTCAACAACCGCTTTTATATCAACTCTTCTGGATTATTTGAGGGGAGACTAATTAGGGTTCACTTAGTACATTGAAATAACAATAAAATCAGCCCCAATAGCTATCGGGATCAGAGAATATAAATTAAAATGAAGCTTAATCATTCAAAAAATTAATCTTAGTTAATTAATGATCATAAGCATGGCATGGCGTAGCTTGAGGGTTCAATTTAAAATTGAGCGTAATGCCAAAAAAGAAATACCAATCTTTAGTACGAGGATTACCGCGTTGCTTATCAATATTATTTCCTGCATTTTTAGAACGATCTGCTAATTTTCTTGCTGTATTGCTATCATATACATTATTTGAGTAAGTACCACTCACATCATCCAAATAATCCGTAAATGTTTTACGAGGTCCCCACTCTAATCCTATTCCCACTTTTTTAGATACATTGATCTTTGCGCCTATTCCGAAAGGAATAGCCACTTGTGTTAATTTATAACCCTTCGTTTGACCCTCTGTATGTAAGGGCTGTAAATCGATCCACTGGTTAGAAAATTGCGCTTGTGGTTTAAACATAAACACATCTAATCCTAAAAATAAGTAAGTAGTAAATTTGAATTTATCATTACTGATACGGTACTCTAAAAAATTAAATTCGGCTAATACATTAAATTCAGTGATTGTAGATTTAAAATTAAGATTGCGTTGCAATTGATCAGCATTATCACTTTGCGAGTCATCCCCCATAATAGTTCCAAAATTAACACCTCCTCTAAAGGCATAACGATAATTTGGCGTAAATCGATAAAATAAACCACCGGCAGGCTGCGTTAATTTAAAATGCGATGAGGGGTTCAAATCACCGATATAATAGGCACCTCCAAGAAACACACCTACTTCATGCTGTCTAAAATGTCGTTTTCGGGTTTGAGAAACTAACGCATTTTGAAATAGCCCAAGAATAATGCATATAAAAAAAAGACGTTTCATGTGGATAATAAACGATAAAAATAGGCTTTTAGTGTGTATTATAAAACTATTATTTTTAATCGATAAGTCGTGTTTTTTTCTGTACAAACCATAACATAGAGCCCTGCCGCTAAATTATTTTTTGATAAAACATAAGTTGAAGCCTTGCAATTATCTGAAAACACCAGCTCTCCGGTGGTAGTATATAGACAGATGCTTTTTTCTTCTGAATTTGAAAATGAAAGTGTTGATTGAGTACTGAAAGGATTAGGGGAAATTTTCACATCACCCGTTAATGCAATATTATATATATTGGTTGTAACCACGCCGCAACTAATCATTTGAAAGGCATCTAATTTACCATATCCCCATCTGTAATTAGGTAGAGTGGTGGTGGTAAAAATATCATTATACGAACAATTAATAATAGCCTGCTTTAATTGCGTACTCGTAGCTGTTGGATTTTTCTGAAAATATAAAGCGGAACAACCTGCTACTACTGGGCTAGACGCTGATGTTCCTCCCGACCCAATATGATAGCCGCCAAAAGCAATTTGATAAGGATACAGTGTTGTGAAACTCGCTAAAGTAGTAGCTTCTCCACTTGCAAATATGGTATTACCCGACGCTGCAATGTCAGGCTTTACGGTATTACGACGAGATGGACCTGTGCTACTGTTTTGTGCTATTTCACCGGCTACTTCTGTCGTTGTATGTGACACACTATTTACATCAATGTATTGATTTCTGTTAACATAATTTCCTACCGTAATTACATAATCACTACACTGAAAACCACTGCAAATCGTTTGCAACGTATCAGCAACCTTAAACTGGTTCATGTGTGGGTATTGAGTGGTAGTAGGTAATCCAGCCGTAACATAATCAAAATTCCAAGAATCAATGCGACCAATACCATTGTGCTCTATACGCCATAAATAATTAAACCAGATAGTGTTAATTATTT
>JANYGR010000078.1 GCA_025359355.1 Bacteroidota bacterium
GATTGTGGTATTAAAGCCAACGATAAAATAGATTACGCTAATTCCAAGAACGTTGACTTTATTATTTGTGACCATCACTTACCGGGCGATGATATACCCAATGCTGTGGCGGTTTTAGATCCTAAACAAAAAGATTGCCCCTACCCTTATAAAGAATTAGCGGGCTGTGGCATTGGTTTTAAATTAGCACAAGCATTTTGTATACAACATGGTATTGACGAGCAAGAAGCTTTACAATATTTAGATTTAGTGGTAACGAGTATTGCTGCCGATATTGTTCCTATTACAGACGAAAACAGAGTACTTGCTTATTTCGGATTAAAACAATTAAACGAAAATCCTCGTCCGGGTTTAAAAGCTTTATTAGCGCTTAATAAGCAAGATAAAGAACTTGATATTAATACCTTAGTATTTACGATTGCACCACGTATTAATGCTGCGGGACGTATAGAGCATGGTTCCAAAGCCGTTGAATTATTAATTAGTGATACGGATGAAGCCACTGAGTTTTCAAAAAAAATAAATGAAACCAATAATCAACGACGAGATATTGATGTTAGTATTACTGATGAAGCCTTTGAAACATTAGAACTCAATCCCATTACACCTTTCAAAAAATCAACGGTATTATTTAATCCATCATGGCATAAAGGTGTAGTAGGAATTGTAGCTTCTCGTATGATCGAAAAATATTATAAGCCAACTATTATTCTCACTGAGTCCAATGGCTTGGCAACAGGATCTGCACGTAGTGTAAAAGATTTTGATGTATATACAGCGATTGAAAATTGCAGTCATTTACTAGAACAATTTGGCGGGCATAAATTTGCTGCCGGCTTAACACTAAAAACAGAAAACGTGAAAGCCTTTACGGAAGCTTTTGAAAATGAGGTATCACGAACCATTAAGCCCGAAATGTTATTGCCTGTTGTTGAAGTAGATTTAGAAATTGCCTTAGATGATATTAATGAAAAGTTAATTCGCATTTTAAATCAGTTTGCTCCTCATGGTCCACACAACATGACTCCCGTGTTTTGTAGCCGTGGTGTATTAGATACAGGCTTTGCGAAAGTAGTTGGTGCCAATCATTTGAAACTAGAGTTATATCAAGCAAATTCAAAACTAACAAAAATAGAAGCCATTGCTTTTGGCAAAGCTGATTTTTTAAATTTCTTTCAACGAAAAATACCTGTTGACATCGTTTATAAAATTAAAGAAAATGAATTTAGAGGCAACGTGTCTATTCAATTGATTATAGAGGAGATTAAAGCTTCTGCATAATATTTTTATTTTAAATCTGTATTTCATAATACATAAAAAAAGCCTCGTATATTTCTATGCGAGGCTTTAAATTAATTTTAGTATCTATTATTTACCGAAAGCTAAATGAACACCTACGTTAATTCCAACACTACTAAAAGGCGTGTATTGTTTTAACGCTGTACTTGGTGTTCCTGGACTATATGTACCAGATGTAGTTGTGTAATTACTAACATAATCTGTTTCTTTTTGACTAGTTGTCAAAAATGGTAAATTATCAACTCCGTCAGTCGTGCTCTTGGTCAAAACAGACTTAGATGGAGCCCATGCTTGAGAGATAATTCCTAACTCAGCAAAAATTCCTACTTTATTACTAAACATATAATTAACTCCAACACCAGCAGCAAATCCCATTGAAACGCCGCCGGTTACAGCCATTTCCGATTCATCGATGTTCGTTTTTCCATTAGATGCATTAAAATCTGTCGACGAAAAAGTGGTAGCTATTTTATTACCTACACCAATTACTAATCCAACACGCATATATGGTTTTAACTTATCTTTACCTACAGAAAATCTTAAAGCTGGTGTTAATCTTAACATGTTACCAGAAGCAGTTGCTGTACTTGAATAGGTATCTCCATTATTTTTTAGTTCTTTATCAGTAGTTGTAATTTTACTTCCTAATAAGTAACCTACGTTTAATTCAGCACCTATGTTTTCAGAAAACATATAACCTACAGTTGCACCAAATTGTAATCCTCTTCCAAAAGAACCTGTACTATTCGATATTTTATAAGTTTCTACTGTCCCTGAACCAGAAG
>JANYGR010000133.1 GCA_025359355.1 Bacteroidota bacterium
TTTTCATAATACTTAATATTTAGTTCGATTAACTGATTAATAGCTTTGTAAATCTAATGGTCTCATTACGCCAAACCATTTCACAATTTTTTCACCTACTCCTGGTACATCAATATGAATTATATATAACCCACTAGCAACAGTGATTCCACTTTGATTTTTTAAATCCCAATCTTGAAAAGACAAACGCTTTGAGTGAATAAATTCAGAAGATGATAAATACAAATCTTCTTGACCTGAAACATCTCGATCAAAGGTTCTTACTAATGTGCCATTTAAAGTAAAGATTTTAATTTTACATGTGTTTGGTAAATTCGTAATTCTAACACGATTATCTAATCTATTTTGTTCATACGTAGAATATCCATAATAAGGATTAGGAACAACATTGATTATATCTAATGCTGACTTAGCTTGATCGGCATTATTAATTTCAGAAAATATATCAGATGTGCTAAATGTATAATACGGCATGTTATTATTAATTGGCGCAACTACTGAATCCGAACTTAAAGAAGCAATTGTTCCTGTTGTTCCTGTAGATACAGGCATAGTATTAAACATATCAGTAATAACAATACCACTTAAACGAGCGCTATTATTTACAGAACAACTACCGCTTAATCTAGTTCTATATGGTTTTTTCACTCTCAATTTAACTTTTGCATCACTTGGAATTCCCGATGGATTTGAGAAAGCAAATCTTGAATCTGTTAATAATGGGATATTAACCCACATTGCTTCTGACCAAAAATTACTTTGAACTACATTGTTTGCGTTTTTGTAAGCCCATTTGTATGAAGAGGCCATTTGCTTGAAGTTATCGGCATTATAAGCTCCAGTTCCAATTAATAAACCATTTACATCTTTACCACCTACTGGTGATATTCCCGCATATTTTGTGTTACTTCTATTGTGTCCAAATACATAAATATAATGTCTTCCACCAAATGCACTCGGATAAGCTGGACCGAAAGTCTTGATTGCAGTTGGATTCCACATCATATCATTACCATTATTAGCAGTTTGATATGAATCTTCTCCAAAGGCAATGTTTAAACGTTCACCTGTTTCTAAATTAATTGCATAACCCGGGAACCAACTACAGCTATAATTAAACGTATCTGTACCATTAACGCCTCCAACAGCTTCGTTATAATTACCACCTGCATTCCAAGGAACACCTTGTTTATCAACAGAGTATTTACGTTTTGGTTCTAATTTTTTTCCTCCATTAGGATTAATAGTAACATCGTCACATTCTTCCAACACTAAACATCTTGTCCATTTACTCTTATCAGATGTGAAAACGATGTCAACACTTGCTAATGCTCGTAAATCATGATTTGTAGGCATTATACCACTACCATTTGATTGAGTAGCTCCAGGAGCAGCTACATTACTCGCATTAGTAACGGCGGTTAAAACATAAGGAGCCCATGTGCCACCTATAACATTTTCAAATATTTGAGTTGGATCAACAAATACGCCAGCACTCGTTTGATAATCATCTTTTGGACCTACAGGCGTGTTTTTAAATCCTCCTGAACGAATCCAATCAGATCCACCTGCTCCATCTACGTCTGCAACGCCAGTTAACCAAGTTTGAGTTGCGTCAGAAAAACTTAAAGACCCTTCAATAAAATCACCAGGTTTAACCGTTTTATCTGTAACTAGTGTAGGTGAAGAAATTGCCGCTATATCAGCTACTTGACCAATATTAACCGATAATCCTAATTCGCTGAAATAAAACTCCTCGCCTACTTTAATAGATTTACAAGGTACATATTCTTGACCCGATGTCAAGTTTTTTAAAACCCAAGTAGCGCTATCTCCAATCAATCCTCCAAAATAAGTGTTTTTGTATGATATTTTTTTATTAACATTATAAAAACAAGGGTTTGAAGATTGACCTCTATTAATAAATGCAACAGCAAAATCAGCGTTAGGAATATTCAAAGGATCAACTACTGTTACGTTAATTGGTCCTCTTGCATTTTCATAGGTTACTTGATCTACTCTTCCTGTTGCCGAACTTAAAATATTGGAGATAGAAGATTCCGTTAAATCTAAAGAATTTCCTCCATTTCCTTGTCCTTCGATACGTGTAATTTTTGGTCCATAACCATACGCAGACTGAGCTACAGTTCCATTGTTTTCAGCACCTGGAGTATGAGGAATACCATAAGCTTTTTTAGATTTACGTCCTTCTAAATAAGGATGTTTTTGACCAAAAGAACTAGGCGGATTTGTTGTTGGCGCTAATGGCTGGTCTTCTTTGTACTTAGCATACTCATTATACCCGTAAGCAAGCGTTAAGAAATAATACGTTTTATTATTAATTACTTTTTTATTACTAGCAGATGAGAATAAATCTTGAGTAAAGTGGAAGGTAGATTTAACGCCATTATCCAAACCTACTGTTTTTACAGTAGCAACATCTCCGCCTGCTGCTGCATCAAATTCGTAATTGATTAAGGTTTTAATACCATTAGCCACATCACAACTAAATGCCAATTTCGCTTTAGATGGGTCAGTTAATTGTTCTTGTGTAATGCCTTCGTTTAATAATTGGTATACTTTAAAGCCTTCAAAGTGATAGTATCTATCAATGTTTTTCCATTGAGGAGTAGTAGTTCCTGTAATAAGAGCTGTAGTATCAACAATAATCGACACATCTAATTCTTTATAATTATTTAAATAGTTATTAGATGCCGGTTTATTCGTAAAATATAAAATCAATTCATTATCTAATTCCTGAATAGTCATGTCAGGTGCTTCCGGACCAGATAATACTTTAAAACAGTTGTCAAATAAAGCTTGAGCCTTATCATCTGCTGTTTTTAATAAGGGTATTGATGCTAATTGATCTGTTGAAGATGTACGAGCCCAAGGTAAACCAAATGTTATGTAGTTAACTGCGCCTGGTAATAAATCAAAAGGCCCTGATGATTGTAAAAATCGTCTATCACCTGGCGTATTAGCTGCTGTAACTTCAGACCAAGTACTTCCTCCACAAGGACCATTTGTATAAGTATCTGCAGGGTAAACATAACTTGTAGGAATAGAACCTCCATAAGCATTACCACCACAGGTAAAGGGAGTTCCATCACGCCAAAAACCAGTCATGTATTGATACGTTTGAGTCGCATTTTGAGGATCGGTAGTTTGCAAAGGTACGCCCGCAAAATTATTATTGAAATATAAAAACTTAGTCATTCCCATTTGCTCACCAGCTTCATCTACTGAACCATTTCCATTATTATCAATCCCGTCTGTTGTATTAATAGGCCCTTGGAAGAAGTCACAACCTAATGCAGGAATACTACTACCGTAACCTAAGGTTCCACTTACGGTTTCGTCATAATTATCTGAATTGTATATATACCCTAAGCCTCTTTTTACATCACATCCAATATAATCATCACCATAATAACCTAAGTCAGCATCTGTCCAAACGGTCATATATGTTTGTGATAACTGAAAAGAAGAACGGTTAATAATTTGATAAGAATAAAAAGTCATGTTATTAATTTCATCTGTTGTTTTAAAAGCAAATGCTTGGGCTCTTACTTCCATACCTATAGCTTTACCGCCAGTTGCGGCATGCACATTTCCATTATCATTATAAACCCACCAAAGCGTTTCATCACCAAATACACGTGCTTTACAAACACCTAAATTATCTTTACCGGCATTATTAAAAATATCATAGTATGGATAATCACCTGCTTCAGGATTATAAGTACCACTGCCATCAAAGTCATAATAAGGGGCTAATAAAGGGTCTTGATTAGCCGATAAATCACCATCTCCAGGCCAATTTTTTATATTGGATGTAATTGGTCCACCTGATAATACAAAATTATCTACTTCGCTACGGGTAATTTTAAAGATTTTATCATATTGAGAACAGATATCTTGAGTAACAGTAGCATCTATTGTGCTTAAAGGACCTGTCCAAAAATCGATACCATCTTGACGGTAAGTTTGAGCAGCTACTTTTAATTGTCCACCTAAATCTAATCCTCCAAACCATACGTTTCCCGAAAAGTTAGATGAAATCCATTTAGACTTGGCGTCTACTTTTGGAACAACGTAATAAGCCTGTCCGCTTCCGAATAAATCCCACCACATATCTGATCCAGAAAAAATAATGGTTCTCACGTTATTTACTGCAAGCTCTGCGGCCGACTGGGGTGCTGTACATCCAGAGGCTACCTTATGGACATTCGATGTTTTTAAAACAGAGCCTTGTTTTTCTCTTGCTGAAACAGTTAATACACTTAGTGTAGCCGCTGCAATTAAGAGATGTTTGTTAAATTGAATCATATTTTTCATATCAATATCTTTTTTAAGATTAAAAATCTAATAATACACCTATTCTAATAGTACGAGGACGGGCATAGTAACTTGGGTTGTTTAAGTAAATACTATACTGATCTGTAAACGCTTGTGGACTAACACTTCTAGCCACATTTGCTTGACCTGTAGCTGACGCTAAATACCCATCATCGTCAGGATTACCTGTATAGCTATATACATTTAATATATTTTTAGTATTTAATAAATTCAATACTTGTAAGTAGATGTTTAAGTTAGCTGTTTTCTTTTTGTCTGAATCTTTTTTACCCCAAGATAATTCAATGTTTTTATCAATTCTTAAATCAGTTCTAAATTGCCAAGGCTTATTTGAACCATTTAAAGATCCTGC
>JANYGR010000159.1 GCA_025359355.1 Bacteroidota bacterium
AAAAACAATCTTCTAAAGTTGTGGAAGATGAATTAACGGAGATTACCATTTTTGATCAATTCGGAAAAGGAAAAATACCTGTATCAAAACGTTTGACTAGTAACTGTGTTATCTACACTCGTGTATCCTCTAAAAGACAAGAAGCTGGTTACAGTCTTGATACGCAATTAAAAGATAATATGGAATTCGCCAGAAAGAATGAGTATAACGTCTTAGGCTATTTTGGTGGTACATGCGAAAGCGCATCTACCGATGAACGAAAAGAGTTCAATCGTATGTTACAGTTCTGTAAACGCACTAAGGATAAAGTAACTTATATTATCGTTCACATGGTTGATAGGTTTTCTCGTTCAGGAGCAAATGCCATTTATATCAAAGAGAATTTAAAAGCCAATGGCATTTACATCATGTCGGTAAGACAACCAGTTGATGTCATGACAACAAGTGGAGATTTTCAACAAAACATTCAAATGATTTTTTCTCACTATGATAATCAGGTGAGAAAAGAAAAATGTGTATCAGGCATTAAGGAAGCACTTAGCAGAGGCGAATGGTGTCATGGTGTAATGAAGGGTTATGATACAGTTTATGAAGGTAGCAAACGTAAATTGGTCATCAATAATGAAGGTAAGCTTATACGTAAAGCTTTTTTATGGAAAGCCAATGAAGGAATGAGCAATGAAGAGTGTCGCCAGAAATTAGCAAAACTCGGATTAAAAATAACATTTCAAATGATGTCCCGAATTTTTAAGAATCCATTTTACTGTGGTTTAATAGCGCATAACTTATTGGAGGGTAAATTAATTGAAGGTGTACACGAAAAAGTAATATCCAAAGAAATATTCTTAAAAGTGAATGAAGTACAAAAACAAAACTCACATGGCTTTAAATGGATACCAGAACAAGAATGTGTGCCAATGAAAGTATTTTTACGTTGCGAACATTGTAATGGCTCAATGACGGGTTATGTCGTTAAAGCAAAAAATAAATGGTATTACAAATGCAGAACCAAAGGTTGTGGCAATAATAAATCGGCAGAATCATTACATAAAACATTTGATGAAGTGTTATCGTATTTTACGATAAAAGAAGAATTTGCTCCACTAATTCGTGAGCAAATGAAAATTACAATAAGTGGTTTAACTAAAGAGGCAGAGGAAAATAAAAAGAAAATTAAGGCAACGTATCAAGATATAGAACATAAGTTGGAGCGATTGGAAGAACGTTACGTAACAGAAGAATTAAAACAGGACTTATACGTAAAATACGTTGAGAAATATAAGCAGGAAAAGGTCGGAATACTGAAAGAATTACAGAAGCTAGAGAGCACATGTTCGAACCATGAAGAAGTGATAGATTTAGCCCTTGAAAATGCGGTAAACTTCACTAAAATGTGGGCTTCTGGGGGATGGAAGAGAAAGGTTAGATTGCAGTATTTACTGTTTCCTAAAGGATTGAACTATAATAAGAGAAATGATACAGTTCGAACCGAAAATATAAATCAGGCATTCCTCTGGATAGCTTGTCAACAGCAGAAAATAAGCCAAATAAAAAGCGGA
This sequence comes from Bacteroidota bacterium, assembly GCA_025359355.1. Lineage (GTDB taxonomy): Bacteria > Bacteroidota > Bacteroidia > B-17B0 > Aurantibacillaceae > UBA4416. The sequence goes on from JANYGR010000159.1 coordinate 1,560, forward strand.
ATACCAATATTAAACATCAAGTATTCCGCTCTGGTGGCTCCGGTAGGAATCGAACCTACATCAAACGTTTAGGAAACGCTTATTCTATCCATTGAACTACGGTGCCAGTTTTTGGAAAATCAAAAATACAATTTAAAATGAATGGAAATAATAAACCCTTATAAGATTTATAAGGGTTTATGTTTCATATAATATTACGATTGTTTTCGGGTATTTAATTCATCTCTGATCTTCGAAGCTAATTCATATTGCTCCTCATCCAAAGCTGTTTGTAATAAATTTTTTAATTCTTCCGACGACTTAGATTGGTATTCTCCTTCAGTTGAAGTAGTCATTTCTTCTACAGTTGCGATAGGGTTTTCGAGAGATGGCAACGAGTCGTCATCTAATACGATGCCTGCTGATTTTAAAATAAATTCGTATGTAAATATCGGACAATTAAACCGAACTGCTAATGCGATGGCATCACTTGTGCGAGCATCTATTTCTACTTCACGTGTGCCGTCGGTGCAAACTAATTTGGCGTAAAAAATACCTTCTACTAAATTATAAATCAAAATTTCGGTCACATCAATTGAAAATGTTTCAGAAAATGCTTTAAATAAATCGTGCGTTAAAGGACGAGTTGGAGTCATCTTCTCTAATTCAATAGCAATAGCCTGAGCTTCAAATCCTCCGATGATTATTGGTAATCTTCTGCTACCAGCGGTTTCACCTAACACAAGTGCATAGGCACCACTTTGAGTTTGACTGTAAGACAAACCAACAATTTCTAATCTAACTTTCTTCATTTCCATTTTAAGACTATCGAATATACTAAAAAAGTATGAACCTAGTTATGATTCGCTTTGAATTTTTTAACTGCTTCAATTAATTTAGGAACAATAGTAAAAGCATCTCCTATTACCCCATAATCAGCTGATTTGAAGAAAGGCGCTTCTTTGTCGCTGTTAATAACCACAATGGTTTTACTACCATTAACACCAGCCAAATGTTGAATAGCTCCAGAAATACCAATAGCAATATATAAATTAGGACGAATAGCTACACCTGTTTGCCCAACATGCTCGTGGTGTGGACGCCAATGCATATCAGCAACTGGACGAGAACAAGCAGTTGTTGCTTTTAATTCTTTTGCTAATTCTTCTACCATGCCCCAGTTTTCTGGGCCTTTTAATCCGCGACCAGCACTTACTACTAATTCAGCTTCTGGTAAAGGAATCATGTCTCCTACGATATCTGATTTTTTTTCTTTGATCACAATTTTAGAATTTACACCTGATAAATCAACTGCGAAATCTACTACCGTTGCTGTATTATCAGTTGATGTGATAGGGAAAGAGCTTGGTAATAACGAAATGATTTTGATATCGCTATTGATAGAATATAAAGCAGTTGCTTTTCCTGAAAATACATTTTTCTTTACTTCTAATGCAGTTCCGTTTACTGTTGGATAATCTACAGCACCCGCTACCAATCCTGCTTTTAAGCGTGCTGACAAACGAGGAGCTACTGCTTTACCTACAATGTCAAATGAAAACACGATAATTTTTGCACCTTCTGCTTTAGCTGCTTGCTCAATAATGGCTGATAAAATCATACTGTCTAACGATGCTAAAGCATCATTTTTTACAGCTAAGATTTTTTTAGCTCCTGCTTTTCCAATGGCTTCTAATTGAGCAGCATCTGCGTTAATAGCTACTGCTGTTAAGCTAGAGCTTGTTAGTTCTGCTATTTTTGCGGCGTAGTTTATTGCTTCTAACGATGCTTTTTTTACTTTGCCTTTGTTGATTTCTGTATATACTAATATCATGTTTTCTTATTTTA
>JANYGR010000160.1 GCA_025359355.1 Bacteroidota bacterium
GAAATTTCACCAGATATTCAAAAACTAAAAAAGGAATATGAAGATTATCCTGTAGCCATCCTTTTAGTGAATAAAAAGAAAAAGCTATTAATGGCAAGTGAGAATTATTTTCAACAAACGCGTATTTGATTTTTAATCCTTGCTTATAGCCATTAATATGATTAGCAACTCTGATAATTTTCAGTTCATTAATAAGATGAAAGCAAAAGCACAAATACTCCTATTTGTGCTTTGTTTTTTTGTTACAAAAAACAAAGCACAAATCTATTTTAATAATCAATATGATGCCACGGGTAATTTTGATGCTACGAACAGTATTGATACATTTCAAAATAAATATTTAACTATTGGTATTGAAGGTGTATTTGGCTCTCATTGGGGACTTAGTTGCTACTTATTAAATCAAGACGGTACAGTTTACGAAAAAAAAACTTATGGTTTCCAAGGGGTTAATTTATTGCCTAATAACGGTAAATATATAAGCATGGGTAATCAGTTTTACGTATGTGGTAGTAGGGCATTTTCAGGATATAAAATTTCGAGCTTTTTATGGCGCTTTGATGCCAATTTAGATAGTGTTAAATACCTTCAATATGGTTTTTTAAATCAACAAAACGTTATCACTAGTTTTGTAAAACATAGTGATAATAAACTATACATGGTTGGTTATGTAGATGATACGTTGCAAACTAATTCCGATGTTTTACTTATTAAAACGGATACGGCAGGAAACGAAATTTGGAAAAAGAAAATAGGTTTAGCAGGTTGGGATGAAACTGGTTTAAGTATAGATACATTACAAGGCCAGTTAATAATTGCAGGTTATAAAACACCACATAATGCTAATACTTACAGTGGATTTGTAATGCGCTTAGATACTGCTGGAAATACTATATGGAATAGACCTATAAACACTAATTATTTTGGAGGAGGACAAGCTAAAAAATTAAAAGACGGTAATATTTTAGTTTACAGTCAGTATAAAAAATACACATTGGGTAGCGATAATTATGGCTTATTACAGGTAGAAAAAGTAACTCCCAATAATACCACCCTATGGTCAAAACAAATTGGACCAATAGGTATAAATATAGGGCCATCGTCTGCGATAGAAAACAAACATGGTAATATTGTTATTGATGGTCAAGTGGGTATACCAACTAATATTATAAATGGTATTGTATATGAAATTTCCCAAAACGGGGACAGTATATTTAGTAGAGAGTATGCCATCATGCCTGGCAGCCAAAATTATTTTAGAGATGTTATTCAAACTAATGATGGAGGCTATTGCTTCGCAGGCTTTGTATCGCCTGTATTTGCTAATGGTGGCACTGGCACAGAGGATATATGGCTCCTCAAAGTAGATAGTAATTTTTGTGAGAGTGCATCGTCTTGCGGTTATGGTGTAGGGATAAATGAATTGGAAATGGGACTTAATTGGAGTGTTTATCCTAACCCTGCAACTAACGAATTGTATTTTATATTTAATACAGACGTAACAACCGATGTAACTGTAAATTTATATAACGTAACAGGGCAACTGGTAAAAACAAAAAGCTTTAAAACAGATGATGAACCAAAGCTATTAGAGCTACATGAGTTAAACGATGGTATTTATTTTTACCAAATACTTACGGCAAACGGCTTATTAAAAGCTAATAAAGTGGTAATAATAAAATAAGATGAAAACGAATGCACAAATACTCCTATTTGTGCTTTGTTTTTTTATAATAGAAAGCAAGGCGCAGATTTATTTTAATAATAGGTACGATACCTTTGGTAGTTGTGATGGCACTAATGGCATAGACACAATGTTTAATGGTTATGTTAGTGCAGAAATTACCTGTAGCTCTGTAAGTTATTATACATTTTTATTAAACAGTTATCATTATGATGGTACTATAAATAAAAGTAAGCCCTTTTTAATACCGAATACTAATTTTTTACCAAATAGTGGCAAGTATGTAAGAATAAATACCACTCAGTTTTATGTTAGCGGTGAAAGAACATATAAAACTGATACAACAATGGCTTTTTTATGGCGATTTAATTTCAATTTAGATAGTTTATTTTATAAAGAGTACGGTTACATCAATCAAACAAATGTTGTTACTTCTTTTATTAAAAGTACTAACTATATATACATGGTAGGCTATAATGATATTTTATCTACTAATTCCGATGTTTTACTTATTAAAACGGATACGGCAGGAAACGAAATTTGGAAAAAGAAAATAGGTATAGCAGGTTGGGATGAGAGCGCGTATACAATTAAATCTTGTGCAAATAATAATTTATTAATTAGTGGTTTAAAACGAGGGCATAATAGTAGTTATGGTGGGGATTATGTATTACGAGTTGATACAAGTGGGGCTATAATATGGCAATATTATTATCCGTCTACTAATTATGCGGCAGGTAGTTTAGATGTGATGGAATTACCTAATGGCAATATTGCATTTACTGGCGATGATGCTTTTAACACAGGACCTGATGGTGTTTATAGAAAACCAACTTTAGGATTATTGGACGCTAATGGAAATTTAATTTGGCGTAAAAGCTATGGCGGTAAATTTGTTGGGCATGATTTTTATAAATTACTAATTAACCATAAAAATAATTTTGTTACTTGTGGTACTATAGGTTATTCATCAAGCATTGTAAATGGTATGGCTTATGAAATTTCGCAAAACGGGGATAGTATATTTAGTAGAGAGTATGCTATGATGCCTGGTAGCCAAAATTATTTTAGAGATGTTATTCAAACTAATGATGGAGGCTATTGCTTTGCAGGCTTTGTATCGCCTGTATTTGCTAATGGGGGCACTGGCACAGAGGATATATGGCTCCTCAAAGTAGATAGTAATTTTTGTGAGAGTGCGTCGTCTTGTGGTTATGGCGTAGGGCTTGCTCCACTCTCCAAAGCAGAGGAGTTGGGATTGAGGCTGTATCCAAATCCTGCTAATGATATTTTAAATATTGAATTAGAAATGATAAATGAATCTCCTGTAACTATTGAAATAAGTAATGCTTTAGGACAAGTAGTTTTAAGTGAAGCATCAATCTCTCAAACCGTAAAACTCAAAACTAATTTCTTACCAAGCGGCATGTATTACCTGAGCGTTAAAACAAAAGATAAAACGGTTATTTCAAAATTTATCGAAGAATGAAAAATTTAATTTTAATATTTGGCTTTTTCCATTGTTTAAGTTGTCTTGCGCAAAATACACCATATTTGAATGCTAATAGAGGTAATTACAGAGAAGCATCTGTTGATAAAGATAGTAATGTATATCTATTTAGGGTAAATCAATTAGAAAAATATAATAAGCTTTTGCAACCAATATGGGTAAAGCAATACGATAGTTTAGCTATTAGTAATTTATTATTATCAAAAACTAATTGCTTCTTTTTTATTTCAGATAATAAGATTGGTAAAATGGATTTGAATGGAAATATAATTTGGTGTAAAAAAATAAGCACACATATTAACAATATGATGCTTAATCATCAAAACCAATTAGCGTTGGCTACTACAGAGGGTTTATTTAAAATGGATACCTTAGGTAATATGATATACTGCAAGAAGTTTAACATCAATTATTCAGGCATAAGTTCGGTTGGATATATCATTAATGATTCTATGGGAGTGTATGAATTTATTACAAGTAATGGAGCTGGAATAAGTAACACTACAATATATAAGTTTAAGTATTCAGAAATTCTAGATACTATAGTTTCGATTAAAAGTGGAGGTAATGGCAATAATATTGAATTGTTTAATATTTACATTTCTAATCATTTTCTTAATACTATTTTTTCATATAGCCGTAATTGGCTATATGGTGGCATGGGAGGTGGTCCAACAAATGGCTATATTGAAAAATATGAAGGAAATATGGTTAAATATAGTGTCAGCTATAATAATTTATCTAGCACTTATCCATTTGATATAATTAATAACTTTTCAGAAGACGAGGCCGGAAATTTATATTTTTCTCAGTTCATAAAGGCAGATGAAATTTCTAATACGAATGGCTATCCGCATCATGTAGATGTTTATAAAGTAGATTCAGCGGGTAATAGTATTGTGGTAACAAGACTTATCAATGATGCTTTAACATCATCTACACCCATAAATATAAAAAATGAATTAGGAACATTTCATTTTTTATTTTCAAAAAAATATCTTTACACATATTCTGGCTGTAGAGGTTACACAATAAACAATCCTATAGTTAGTTTATTAGATAGTAGTGTACATTCCTCTTGTAGTACTTATAGCATATATCCTCATACCTTTGGTTCATATAATTTTCAATCATTAAATTTGGGTGTTTCAACTTTCTCAAATTCCAGTTACACTTGTGTTAACCAATCAATTATTACAATTACAAACAATAGTTTTAATCCTGATTATAATTATTGTTCTTCACTAGGGGAAAATGAATTGAATATTAAAAACGAAAAATTAAAGATTTATCCAAATCCTGCTAATGATATTTTAAATATTGAGTTCTCGACTTCGCTCAATCTAGCAGAACAATCCACAACTATTGAAATAAGTAATGCTTTAGGGCAAGTAGTTTTAAGTGAAGCATTAACCTCTCAAAACGTAAAACTCAAAACTAATTTTTTGCCAAATGGAATGTATTACCTGAGTGTTAAAACAAAAGATAAAA
>JANYGR010000163.1 GCA_025359355.1 Bacteroidota bacterium
CAATCTAAGAGGTGATTTAAATTTTTACTTTGTGGATTGAGTTATATGAATTACCGCATACATTGGTAATAGTGCGGTAGGTGTGAACGAACGGAGCGAAATTTTGTTTTTATTGCAATTAGCGCGAAGGCTTTTAGAGGGTATAAAAACAAAATATGGCGTTCGTTCTTGACTTTTGTTTCTTTTGGTCAAGCAAAAGAAAATAAAAAATGTCGTTGTATCTGAACTGTTTTTTATCGAAGAACTAAATTAGTTAAATTTCATCTTAAATAATAAACATGACTAACGAAGAAACAGCAGTTAAAGCAACTTACTTTAGTATTGTAAGTAATGCGAGTTTAGCTATCATCAAATGGTTAGCCGGTTACTTCGGTAATTCGTATGCCTTAATAGCTGATGCGATTGAATCAACGACTGATATTTTTGCTTCCTTTTTAGTTTTGTTTGGCATTAAATATTCTAATCGTCCAGCAGATAAAAATCATCCTTATGGCCATGGTAGAGCAGAGCCTTTAATTACTTTTTTAGTTGTGGGATTTTTGATAGCATCAGCGGTTATTATTGCTCACGAGAGTTGGGTTAATATTCACACGCCACATGATTTACCAAAACCGTTTACCCTTTTTATTTTAGGCGCCATTATTATTTGGAAAGAAATTTCTTTCCGAATCGTTATCAAGCGCAGTAAGGAAACACATAGTTCTTCTTTAAAAGCTGATGCTTGGCATCATCGTAGTGATGCCATTACATCTGTTGCTGCATTTATAGGAATTAGTGTTGCTTTGTTTTTTGGTAAAGGCTACGAATCAGCAGATGATTGGGCGGCATTATTTGCATCAGGCTTTATTTTATATAATAGTTATTTAATTTTCCGCCCAGCACTGGGAGAAATAATGGACGAACACTTATACGACGATTTGATTGTTTCTATCAGAGAAAAAGCCTTGGAAGTAGATGGTGTAATCGGTACCGAAAAATGCTTCATTCGTAAAGCCGGTATGAAATATCATGTAGATTTACACGCTACTGTTGATGCTACTATTACTGTAAAGAAGGGGCACGACATTGCGCATGATCTCAAAGATTATTTACGCAAAGAAATTCCTCAACTAGGACATGTGCTTATTCATATAGAGCCAAGTGAGTAGTTATCTGTAATTGCGGCGGCAGACACTTAAATAAAGACAAAAATGGGATTCTTTTCAAACATATTTAAACCTAAAGTTACAAAGACCTTTGTGAGCAATAAGTTAGGGACATTTACATTGGTATATAGTAAAGGAAATAAAAACTTGTGGAGTAATGACAAGACTAGTTTTCCTTTTACAGTTCAAGGCACCGTTGACAATCCAGACGCAGAACAAATATTGTTTCTAGAAAACTTCAACAATGAGCTACTAAAACTAAATGACAAAATAACAAGAAAATTCAAATATAAATTTACTGAAGCTGACCTAGACGCATCATTTAATAATTGGAATGAGAGATTTAAATTAGTAAGTGCATCGGTTATGATGATTTTTGAAAACGAAGCATATTGGAACATTACTTTTGAGGATTTGAAAACACCTTTTGCTCATTTTACACTTTACATTGAAGGACAAAAACTCACTGACTTTTCAATCGACACATAAAACTATGTATGCAGAGCAGCAACAACAGCGGAGCTCACAAACAAAACAAATTCACCCTTTACACATGTAATTCTATGCTTAGACCTCTCCTATACTTTTTGGCAATTAACGTGACAACAGCTGTGTTCGGACAACAAATAAATTCGGGCTTTTTACAAAAAGGTATGTGGCAGACAGATACGTACACTCAAAATGAAAAAAGCGTTTACGAACAAGACACAATAAAATTAAATCGTATTTTGTTATTTGAACCATGTTCATTGCAAAACTATCCGAGATTTAAGTTTCATGACAAAAATCAATTTGATTTGTTATATGACACACCATTAGACGACACGACCGCGACCGCTATAGGTAAAGGAAAATGGGAATTTAACAAGAAAACTAAGCAACTATCTTTACATTATTATAACGCAAAGTTTGGTTCAAAACCTGGTAGTGATTTGGATAAAATAGACACGTATAGGTATAATAAAACTTTTCTGTATAAAGTAATTACATCTTCCGACTATCTAATTGTCTTAGTAAGGTGTAAATTTTAGTCAGACACATAGACCCGCTGATCACGTAAAAAATTGTTGCAGCTGCTAACACACGGTCCAGCCTCGCAGACATCAAAGCTTTTGCAAAAGCGGTCGCTCCGCGAAAGACAATTATTTTCGCTTTGCAAAAGTCCAGTAAACATTTATCTTTGTTAGTAGCGTTTCAGCAGACAATGTTTCAAATCAAACCGTTGCTTAGCGCGAAAACGCCATCGCCATTGTTGAATATCACTAACAGCCTTGTTTAATAATGAAATCGATGAAAGCTTTATTTTTTACGTTAACAATTCTACTTCATTTATTATTTGTTTTGACGTTAAAATTACTCGATGATAAAATAATTATAGCCATTTTTTTGGGATGTTTAATTTTAGGGCTTATAATTAAGATTATAGAAAAAAATAAAAAGAGTTTATTAAGCGATATAGGTTGGGGGCTTTTTTATGGATCAATTACATCTTCTGCATTAGTAATCACTTTTTTGTTTTGGTTAGCAAATGCTCTTTCAAGATAATATTATTTAAATAAAACAATATACCATGCCATCCATCAAACAACATCTCATAGAAGCAGAAGAGAAAGCTGTTCATTTATTTAAAGAAATAGAATCGCGAGGACTAATAACAGTAGGTAAATCGGAACGTCAATTAAATACAGAAGTATTTGATTTGGCCTTTGAATTATTTGGCATTAAAAAATATTGGCATAAGCGCATTGTCAGAGCTGGCAAAAACACCTTGTTTCCTTACAAAGAAAATCCACCTGATTTAGTTTTAAAAAACGAGGACATTGTCTTTTTTGATTTTGGCCCTGTATTTGAAAACTGGGAAGCTGATTTTGGAAGAACCTACGTAGTAGGCGCAAATGAAAAGATGCTCAAATTAAAAAACGACGTGGAATTAGCTTGGATAGAAGGCAAAGCATTTTACGATGCTAATCGCACACATTTAACTGGCGCTGATTTTTATGAATATACGAAAACATTGGCGCAACGTTATGGTTGGGAATATGGCAATATACATTGCGGACATTTAGTAGGAAATTTTCCACACGAAACGCTTTTAGGCGAAGACCTCACTAATTACATTCATCCTGAAAACAGGGAGCTGATGTGCCAATTAGATAAATTTGGCAACGAACGTTTTTGGATTTATGAAATTCATTTGATTGATAGAGGCTTGGAAATAGGCGGTTTCTACGAGCAATTAGTGTCTTAGTGATTTTTTATGGAACACTGATAACAAAGATTGTTAAGATTTTCATAAATAAAAGAA